>JAJDWM010000483.1 GCA_022825595.1 Bryobacterales bacterium
GATTTCCAGCGAGACTGCCTTGTAGCGCGGCGGAAGGCGCACCGTCAGCAAATCTGCGCCATGCGGCAGGACCCCCGAGAGTCTGGCGAGAGCTCCAAGGACGGTAGGCGTTGCCGCGGCCGCGGCCGCAGCCGTGCCGTGGTGCGGAAAGGTGACCTCAAAGTCCTTCGGCTGCCCATCGAAGTTGATCTCAATGTCCTCCCTGATGGCTCGCTTTGCCGATTCGATCGCTTGGGCAAGTCCATCCGCCGGCAGGGCGCGCATCGCGCTCGCAACGATCGCCGAGTCGGCCTCCAAGGGCATGCCCAGGGCCAGCGCGTCAGCGTCTAGGCCGACTTCCGCACGGAAGCTGCCGTCGCCGGGAATCACTAGGGTCACGGGGGTGATGCTGAATTCGTGCGCCCCGACGGTCGCTGGCCATGCCAATGCTGCCAAGGCCAGCCAATGACGTACGCGCAAGTGCGGCCAGTAGGGCACAGGGGCCGCCGATTGGCTAGGCCGTGCCGGTGCGCTGCTGCGTAGCCCGCCCGCTCCGCTCAATGCGCCGAGGCCTCTTGCAGCATCCGGACGACTTCAGGATGGTTGTTGTCTGCGGCGAACTTCAATGCCGACTCACCGTCGATGTCCCTCAGATCCGCTTCGGCCCCGTTTGCCAAGAGCATCTGCACGATGTCGGCATGGCCCTCTGCCGCTGCGAACATGAGCGCCGTGTACCCCTCCTCCCCGTCGGCGACGTTCACCTCGGCACCGTGGGCAAGCAGGATCTCGACGGTGCCAGCGTTCGGTCCGGAAGCGGCGTACATCAGAGCCGTGCGCCGATTGGAGTCCTTGAGGTTCGGGTTGGCCTTGTTCTCGCAGAGCAGCCGAACTGTAGTTGAGTGGCCGCCGTAGGACGCGAGCATCAGCATGGTCCGGCCGCCCTCGTCCTGCGCGTCGACATCGACCCGCGGGAGCATGTCCTCCACAGCCTTGGTGTTGCCCTCAAACGCGGCGTTGGCCATGCGCTCGGTAAGGAACCCGCTTCGCTGGCCGCGCGTGCCTGCCGAGTCCACGCCGGCCGTGCCGCCGCCCGAACCGCACGAGCCGCATGCCAGCAGGGCCACTCCGAGCGCTACGAATCTCGGCTTGATGCGCACCGAACCGGAGTCTAACAGACCTCCGCTACCGGATTCCAAGCTTCGTGCCGCCCATTAGGCCTCCATCGATCGTGTGGACGGTGCCCGTCACCCAACGTGACTCGTCGGAAGCTAGAAACAACGTGTACTGGGCGACATCCTCGGGCTCGCCGATCCGCCCGAGCGGGTACATGCGCTTCAGTTCGTCGAAGCCTGCAGGGAACTGTTCCCAGTAGCCCAGCGACGCACGCGTCGCGATCGTGCCCGGGCAGATCACGTTCGAGCGAATGTTGAACTCCGCGTAATCCGCCGCCACCAGCCGCATCATCGAGATGAGGCCACCTTTTGCGGCGGAGTATGCGGTCTCGCTGACGGCGCGCAGCGCATTGACGCTCGAGATGGAAACAATGCTCCCTCCACCGCCCTCCTTCAGAAGCGGAATGGCATGCTTCGTGCACAGGAAGGGGCCCTTGAGGCAGGCGGCCAGCGTTCTGTCCCAGTCAGCCTCTTCCAACGTGGCGATCTCAGTGTCGTTGAAGGCGGCGAACGCATTGTTGACCAGAATGTCCAGCCCGCCGAGTTCCGCTCGGACGCGCTCCATCATGTCCATCACCTGGGGTTCGGAGGTGTGGTCGGCTAGGTGGGTGACGACTCGTCCGTCTGCCCGGTCGGATGGCCGCGGGTCCGCTCCGGGCAAGTCGTTGGCCACGACACGGGCCCCCTCGGCCACGAATCTGGCGGTGATGGCGGAGCCAATGCCCCCAAAGGCTCCGGTGACCAGTGCTGTCTTGCCTTCCAACCGTCCCATCCAATCGCAGGTTACACCACCCGAGCTTTGACCGAGACAGTGCACCCTCCCCGGTCGTGGCGCAGGCATGCCGGCCGTCGCAGCAGGGCCCGTGCTTCCTCCGCTGAGGGAGCGCTGTTAGGCTGATGTTGGACGGAGGAATGGCCGAGTGGTTGAAGGCGGCGGTCTTGAAAACCGCAAGGCCCGCAAGGGTCTCGGGGGTTCGAATCCCTCTTCCTCCGCCATCTTCCCGGGTGCGGCGCTGACGCCGTGCTGGACCTCGTCTGCGACCGGCCACTCTGCGACCGGGCTGGAAGCTAACCGACGGCGGCAGCCACGCCGATCGCTCGCCGAGATTCTGTTTCGGCTCAGTAGCTGAGCCAAGTCCCTCCGAGTGCCTCTTGTCCGACGCCCGGTCTCGAGTAATCGCAGACCCCTTCTGGAAAGATCGCTCGTAGCCGGCCCAGCAGCTCGGGTCGCAGCTGGCGCGAGTAATCGCCGGCGTCGACCGGCTTCAGCTGGCACTTCAGGATGTCTCCGGCAATAGGCGCACCGGCCGCGATTCTGGGATCCCCGCTTGGGGCGTACAGGGTGTCGCAGTGTTCCGACGCCGCCCCCGTGGGGTCGTCGGCATGACGATCGCCATTAGATGACCAGCAGGCACTGTCCAATTCTGCGGGCCGGTTTCGAGCAATCGTCTCGGCCGACGCGTCGCCGTTCCGGTCCGCGTCGATAGCGTCGAGCCACTGGTCCACGAGAAACACGGCGTCCAGTGAGGGCGGAGGGTTTGTCAGGATGACCCGGTTGGCGGCGCTGCCATGCGTCGCTCTCAAGCGCGCGTCCATGACAAAGGTACGCACGCGGTCGTGAATGTTGCCGCTCGGATCTTGGAAGCGGCGGGTGTCAACGATCGGAATCGAGCCCAGAGAGCCGCCGCCGGAGTTTACGCGGCCCGTTCGGTAGAGAATTGCGAGAGCCTCGCTGCTGGCGTGCGAGCGCTGTGGGACAAGGTTCGCGTCCGTGTCGAATCCTCCAACCCTCTCGTTGAGCTCCACGAACTGCTCGGCGCTGATCAATCCGTCGTTGAAAGCCCTCATACCGTACTGGACTCCCACATTGTCGAGAGCCCGCCTGGCAAAGCCCGTTGACGGGTCCCGGCCCACGAGATTGACCATGTTGTCGAAGAACCCGCAGCGCGTGCCGTCCGGGTTGCCCACGGGGTCGTACACAGATTCTTCCGGAACGGCCGGAGCGCAGCTCTGCGGGGTGATCAGGCTCGGCGAGTAGGATCGCATCCAGCTCTCGCACGTTGCCCAAGTTGCGTAGCCGGAGACGGCTGTCCTTTGTTGGTCAGTCCACTCGTGGCTGCTGTTCTCGAAGGCCCGGGCCAGCAGCGAGCAATCCGTGACCGGATGCGCGAGCGTGGTCGGGTCGGGGTAGCTTGCCCCCGGGATGATGGCGTCCAGGAGCCCGGGATAATTCTGGGCGATCAGGTGCTGCTGCATCGAGCCCCCGGAACCCCCAACGCCGATCGTGTGGACGGGGACACCATAGCTCTCGATGAAGTGTTCCTTGACCATCATCATGGTCTCGGCCGAGATCACGTCATTGCAGTTGTTTCCGAACACGTTCTGCGAGGACACGGCGACGGCGTAACCCTTCCCAACCGCCGCCGTGTTCTGGAGCGCCGAGCGAGTGAGGCCTTGCCGATAGCCAGAGCGGCAACCGCCGCCGAAGCCGTACACCAGTCGCCCGTTCCATTCCGAGGGAGCGTTCCACGGGTCGGGAGGATCGCGCTGCGGGTCGTGAAGGAAGGCGATTTCATAGATTGCCCGGTTAATTGTCCCGGTCTCGACGCGCACTATGAACGGCACGGTGTGCCCGGCGCTCGTAGTTGTTGTCCCCACGTCCGACGGGTGAGGGGCGGCCGGATCGAGCGCCTTGAATCCTGGCGGCACGCCTGTCCGCACCCTGCGCCTCTGAACCGGATCGACCGTTTCCTGAGTCCTGTAGTAGTAGCGCATCCGGGTTTCGGCACTGCACGCTCCGTCGAGCGCCTTGCCGAGCCCGGCTTGGTCAGTCTGGCAGATGAACGGCTGCTGGTGGGGTCCCGAGAACACCGGACCGGTCACCGGGTGGTTGACCAGGTCCAGATGTGCGGCCTGCCCTCCGTTCGACGCTTCCAGCCTGTTGTTCCCCTGCCGGAGCCCAGACAGCCGCGCCAAGAAGAGTCCGGGGGTCGGGCCGGGCCTGAAAGCCCGGGTGACATCCTTGCCATTGAGCCGTACGCGGAGCGGACCTTGAGTCTCGCCAGCTACTGCGATCAGGGCATTGCCGCCCGTGACCATGTCCGGACGGCCAGACAGGACGCTTACCTCCAGTGCGGCCGCGTTCACGCCGATCGTGCTTACTCCTAGCAGCGCCACTCCAAGTCGCATGTTGCCCCCCCGTTTCTTGGCCCGGAACGAGGAGCTTGCCAATCATCGGACGCCCCATGCGCCTCCTAGGCCCACCTCCGGCATCATACCCGCGGGAGATGCCGAGTCCTCGATATCGGTCGACGGGAATGCGGGGCCCGAGCCGTGCGGAGGCCCACCGTCACCGTTGGGATTCCGGGGGTGTTCTGGCCATCTCAAATCCCTCCCTCAGTCAAGAGAGGACTTCGGGATGGCTGGAACGGGTGATCAGCGGATCAGGACCTCGAATCCAGTCTCGTGGTGGAAAATGGGGGCTGGGCAGCTAGGCATGATGCGGTCGGCCGAACAGGCTTGCGGTTCATTCGCTCCATGAACCTTCACGTTCGTCGCAGTTTCCCTGCGAATTCGATGCTCCCGCTAGCCCTTGTCCGCCCGAACTGGCCGTGACCCCGTGTTGTAGCATGGCAATCCTTATCGTTGTCGTACGCAACCCCTCCTCGCCTCACCCTGAGGGTGAATCGCCTCAGGTCTCTGCCGGGGCTTCCGAACGGACCGCTTCCTTGGACACCTACGCGGGCCGTGTACAGATCCGCTGGGCGCCTGACGTGGAGGTCACGCCACTGGGAAAGCTGACCTTCCTGATCGACTTCCTGAAACAGGCGGGCCAACGTCAATAAGAGCCTGGGCGCCGTAGGGCGGGAACTCGAAGGGCTCCTGCTGCAAGCGTCGCAGCTGCGGGACACACTGAACCGGGTGCTGGAGCACAGGGCACCGAGTCCCCAGCGGGATCGGCCCGACCGCTCCTACCCGCGCTCCGCGTGGGGCGGACTGAAGTGCAGCGGCATCATGCCCAGACGTGTCAGTGGGCAGGTCGCGGAATCCTGAAGCATCTCGACCCGCGGAAGCGAGTTAGCCGCCGAGGCACTGCGCCACCATAGGGCCGGCGTCAGTCGCCCGATGCCGGAACGGGTCCGGGCGCGGGTGCAGCCACGGGACGAAACCTGCTCCAACCCTCGACCAGCCCTTCGAGCCGAGCCAGCCGCCGATCTACGCTTTGCAGCTCGGTCTCCAACGTATCCAGCTTCTTGTCCGTCCGCACCTGCAAGACAAGCACCAAACCGCCTAAGCCCACTAGCAGCGTCGCGCCTACTGAGATGATGGCGATCAGTTCCGCGCTCATTTCCTGTCCGCCCGCGCAGAATACCACGCATGCGCGGCTGTGGTAGGCGAAGGCGCCTTCATTC
>JAJDWM010000245.1 GCA_022825595.1 Bryobacterales bacterium
TGGCGCGCGTCACACCGCGCTCGGAGTCCAGTTATGAGTGGGCCACTTGACGGGGAAGCCTTCCGATCAACGCGGTGCGCTGGATGTCCGCGGTGGCGCGTGCCGACAGCGGACGTGTACTCCAGGCATAGAACCCGCTGGCGGAGACGCCCAGCAGCCGGCTCATGACCCGCACCGGATAGGTGGCCTGATTCGCCTGCATGAACCCGAAGAGCGCTTCGTGTTCGGCACGGTCTCCTGCGCGAACCAGGTCGCGGCTTTTGACAAGACCTCCCGCTCGAGCTTCAGCTGGCGGTTCTCGCGACGGAGCTGCCGCAGCTCCGCCCGCTCAGCGGTCGTCAGACCATCGGTGCGGGGACCGGCGTCGCGATCGGACTGCGCCACCCAGTTGCTGACCGATTGGGCCGTCGGTGCAAACTCGCGCGACAGCTCCTCCGGGTGCGGCCCGCCCGGACCAACGCCACCATCTGGGCGCGGAACTCCGGCGGGTAGGGCTTCCTGGTGCGGGGCATCGTGGACTCCTTCGCGCATAAGGGTTAGGTGTCCACGAAACCGGGTCAAGTCCACATGCCCGATCAGGTCCGCGTACCGGAACCGCTGCTGATCCATGCCGCGCACCGTCGCGCTCATCTGGTCGATGGTGTCGAGCGGGCGCTGGTTGTGCCGTCCGGCAAACTCGGCCGCGTAGCGGTGCAGGTGGACCGGGCTGATCCGGTGGTAGGTGCCGTGAAAGCCCCGCTTCAGAAGTGACCAGAACGACTCGATCCCTTTGGTGTGCGCCTGTTATCTCGTGAAGCCCTTCTCGGTGACGGAGGAGCGTGGCCGGACATCCGGTGACGCTGACCGCAACCGAGTACGAGCTGCTGCGGGCACTCTCGCTCGCCGCCGGCCGGGTCCTGACCCGCGACGAGTTGCTGCGCCGAGTATGGGGCCAGTCGCAGCACCGACCCGAAGCGGGTGCGGGCCTTCGTCAAGCGGCTGCGCCACAAGCTGGGCGACGACGCGGCCAACCCCACCTGGATCTTCAACGAGCACGGCGCCGGCTACCGCATGGCGAAACTCGGGGAGGACTGACGGGCGAGGTCTCGCAGTCGGCACGGTGCTCGACGGGAGGCGGCGCGCGCCGAGCGGCCGTGGTTGGTATAGACCACCGACAGCTCTCTCTTCGCCGCGCCCTCCCCGGTGTAACGTGCTGCTCGATGGTCCCAGCGCTCCCGGCAGTTGCCACCGCGTCCCGCTGTCCGGACCGGGAGCGGTCATGTAGTCCTTGCCCTAGCGGGGCACCTCGAAGCCCGCCTCCTCTAGGAAGGCGATCCATGTCGGTGCGGCTCCGCACCGCGCCGTCCGCGGCAGGCTGTACCCGCGTCGTCACGTCGATGCTGATCGTCTTGCCCTTGACCAAGCCAGCATCGGCCAGCTGTCGCAGCACGTGAAGACCACCAGCTGCTCCCCCTCAATTCCAACTGAGATTGTCACCCTTCCTGGAGGGAACACTCACCCTGAGCGACCCCACAGGCGGGGTGGCCGGAGTGCAACTTCGGCCCCCTGCCGGGGCCACGAATCGAAGATTCTGGGGGGGTCGCTCAGGGCTTTTCGGATGGCCACGGGACGTGGCCACGTCTCGTGCACTACCGCAACAACCACCGGGCCACATGCGGCCTCTGGGTGCAACATCGGTTGCAACATCACCTGCAACATCAGGTCGAGTGATCTGTTGCAGCGACTCTTGCCCTCGGAACTTGCGTTCTTCAGGCGTCACACGTACGGGTGGACCACATCAACCTACTCGGGGCCGATCCGCTGTGCCTACCCAGCCGGTGTGGGTGAAGCTGTTCCACGACCGCGTGCGCAGTAGCGGAGCCGCTGCTTCAATTTTCAACAGTCAGTTGGGACATCCCTGATGGCGCCGAAGGGGGGACTCGGCCTCACTTTCCGCTTGACGATATCAAGAACGCTCGATTTCGAGCGAATTCGTCGAAACATCGCCGTCTCAAAATCGGCCAGATCCGCACGATCTGCGTCGCGGACCCCTAAAATTGCCCCCAGCAGCATCAAGTTGGCAAAGGCACCGGAGCCGAACGCGCAACGACCGGCCTCCACTCCCGTCTTGGCGCAAGAGGTCGCGGTCATGGCGGACATCCCTGCGCGACTGCTGTCGATGCTCGATTGTAGGACGCGGTGGCTCCGCCAACCTGCATCTGCCTCCATGCGCTACACCTGTAACAGAAGGCCGCCCCTGTGTCCTTAGTGGTGAGGACCCCAAACGGTCCAGCCAGACGCTGAACAGCTCGGCGTCACAAACAACGGAGGCACCGTAATGACCGCAACCGAGCAAAATCTGACCGAGCAGGCCGAAGGCAGTATGTTGAACTGGGGGTCGGCCGCCCCCCGGGGTGGCAAGGCCGTCATGACTCGCATTCTCAAGGAGAGTGCAACCGTTCCTCTCTTTTTCGGTCAGACGATGATCCAATCCCTTCGGGACGTTGGATACAACCACACGACTTCGGCGCTCTGTGAACACATCGACAACGCGATTCAGGCCGGAGCCAGCGAGATCCGTGTCTACTTTCACCAATCGGGTAAGCGGGGTAACTACCATATCAACGCGGCCGTCTACGACAACGGCCAGGGCATGGCCCCTACTGTTCTCAAAGTGGCCATGGCCTTCGGTGGCTCCACGTCGTTCGGTAACCGAGCTGGCATCGGCAGATTCGGCATGGGGATGAAGACCGCTGCGCTGAGCATCAGCCCGGTGCTCGACGTCTTCTCCTGGCAGGAACAAGGGGCTATCTACAACATGACGCTGGATGTGGAGGCCATCGGAAAGGATCGCCGAAACCTCGTAGAACTTCCGGAACCAACGTTGCTGACCGACCTGTCCGACGAAGTCGCCGATCTATTCATCAAGCCGATGGTGTATCCGACGAGTCGCGATGACCAAGCACTCTTGGCTCCCTCTCGTGAGTTACTTCTGGAGCGGCTTGGGCGGTCTGGAACGATCGTGTTCATGCCCGATTGCGATCGGCTCACCTATGCCAAGGGGCGCA
>JAJDWM010000046.1 GCA_022825595.1 Bryobacterales bacterium
TGCCCCGCTTGGCCGCGGGTGGGATCGACGCGGTCTTCTTTTCCGTCTATACCCCGGAAGCCTACTATCCGGCCCGCCATGAAGTGAAGAACACCTTCCGCGTCGTCTCTCTCGCACTGGATCAGATCGAGCGCAACAGCGATCGGATCGAGCTTGCCCTCGACGCGGAGGACATCCGACGAATTGCGGCGTCAGGCAAGATCGCCGCTTTCCTCGACCTGGAGGGGCCGTTCGACCTTGACGGGGACTTGCATGTCTTGCGGGCCCTCTACCGGTTGGGGCTGCGTTCCGCGCAGTTGACCGCGCACAATTTCACGAATGAGTTCGCGGACTCCTGCTGCGACATTTCCAAGTGGGGCGGGATCAACGAGCACGGTCGGGCGGTCATTCGCGAAATGAACAGGCTGGGCATGGTAATCAATGTGGCGCACGGATCGACCGAGACAATCCTCCAAGCGGCGGACGCCAGCGAGGATCCCGTCGTCTACACCCACGGGGGCTTTCGGAGCATCATCGACATTGAGCGCCTGATTACCGACGAAGCCGCGAAGGCGGTAGCCGCCAAGGGCGGCGTGATCGCATTGCAGTTCGGGAACTCGTTCAACAACCCCGAGTACTTCAAGTGGAGGTTCGACGGTCCTCTTGTCGCCAACATCTCCACCAAGCTCGATCGCTTCCGCCGAATGCCGATCGCCGAGATTGATGCGGAGGTGGCCCGGGGGCTTCCCTTCGTGACGGATCCTTCCGCAGTGCCGGAGCGATATCGGATGGGCATCGACCAACTGGCCCGCAACATCGAATTTGGAGTGAGGCTGGTCGGCGAGGACCATATCGCCCTTGGTTCCGATTTCGATGGAGGTCCCCTGCTGGCGCGCGAAATGCGGGATGCGAGCGACTACGACGAGGTCACCAAGGCGTTGCTAAGGCTTGGATACGGGGAAGGGAGGATCCGGAAGATCCTGGGCGGCAACCTGCTCCGGGTGATCGAAGAAGTTACAGCGAAGTGACCGGCCGGGCTACGGAGGCGTCACCGGGGATCCAAGCGTGTGTCCCGAGGCCGGATTCATAGGTCCGAAGTGTCCACTACATATAGGTTGATGCGACCGCTCTCCTCGCTTGTGTAGAGGAGTCTCGAACCGTCGTCGTTCCAGACCGGTCTGGGCTCATTGAGGTATTCCCGAGGGGGGAACCAAATGCCCCAGTTGCGAAACGGAAACCGTTCGTCTGCGGGTTGCACCGGCCTGGACCCCAGCGGAATCGTCACGAGTTGGGTCATAGATCCACCCTTGAGGTCGATCAGTGCCAGCCCATTGCCCATTCTGCCTCCGTAGCAGTCCGTGACAACCAAGTGCGGCTTGAGGGGATGGTATGACGGGTGCCCCGCCGGGACATGCTCGGCATCGAAGGCCCTTCGTGTCAAGCCAGTCTCGATATCGGCCTCCACCAACCACTGCAAGTTGGTCCTGAGGTCGTGGCGGACAAACAGGACCGCCATGCTGTCGGGGCGCCAGCTTGGGTGATGCAGGTTGTCAGCCAGCCAGCGAAAGGATCCGTCCTGCAGGCCGTACACGAACACTTCCACCAGCCTCGGGAACGTCTCCTGCGTCCTGTGCACGATCATCAGCTTCTCGCCGTCCGGGCTGAAGCGCGTGTTCTGTAGCTGAGAAGCCTCGTCCTTGATATCGAGGCGGCTCGGTGTCATATCTCGGGCTTGCGTCAGGGTGACGAGCTGCCTGTACGATCCGCTATTCAAGTCCAGCACTCCTTGGTGCTCGGCATTCCCGCAAGACAACGTGCTTCCGTCTGGGCTGAGACGGCTGCAGGGGACAGGCGTGTCCACGCACTCGGTCTCCCCATCGGCAATCCGGACGCGAGCCATGCACCGCGGTCCCGGCTCCCGGGACTGGAAGTACACAAACTGCCCGTCGGGGCCCCACAGCTGATTCACTCCCGTGTGGTAGTGCCCGGACAGCGGCCCTGCCAGCTCTCGCCGAGCAGTGCCGTCCGCGTTCATTACGACTAGGGCACCCGGATAGCGCTCCACAGCGGTCAGCTCTTCGACCGCACGGTCGAACTGGAAGAACACAACTTGGTCCCCGTCCGGAGACCAGGGTGACACGAAGTAGTAGTGGTGGGTCTCGTGGTGCGGGCTCGCGTAGCGCAAGACCTCCCGCCCCGTCACGGGATCTCGCAGGCGCTCCACCCCCGGATCTTGCTGAGCGGGAGCCAAGGCCGGGAACGATAGCGACACAACCGCGAGCCGGGCGACCAACACTCTCATGCCTGAAGCATCATAGACTTGCCGCAAACCGACCGGCCTGACGACGGGAAGTCACTACTGAAGGAGCAGCTTTAGTCCGACAATCGGTCCGAGGGCCCTCCCTTAGCCGCCGCACGTCGCAATTGCCAGACCTTCAAGGCCTGCTCCCGACGTCCTGGGCGACCACTGGGCAAAGAGTTCCTTGAGAGGACGGTTGCCGGTCCGATCCGCCCGACGACCCGAACAATTCGAGCGGGCCCTCGCGCTCGATCCGGATCATGTCGAGGCGCGGGTCAATTTGGGCGCCACGCTGGCCGAGTCGGGCCACTCCGAAGAGGGGCTGCGGAATCTTGAAGCTGCCTTTGAGATGGCGCCGGAGTTCGGCGGTGCACGCCTGAATTTGGCGGTACTCCTCGCGCCTCAGGGCGACTGGCAGGGGGCGCTAGGCCACTGCCAGCGGGTGCTGGCGAGCCC
>JAJDWM010000377.1 GCA_022825595.1 Bryobacterales bacterium
ATGGCCGTCGCGTGCGTGATGTGCGGCTGGACCATGGGCTTCGTCTTTCCTGGTGCTGCTGCCGCCCGCGCTTGCCGGGGTGCGCGCACGGCTGCTCGGCGACCGGCCGCGCAGTCGGGTTTGGATGCGAGCGAGGCGTCATCGCGTTCACGACCGCGTGCCGGCTGGTCGTGTTGCTGACCGGGCCGGTGCTGGCGTTCGCCTGCGCGCGTGAACTCCGCTATGGTGCAGCCCATGGAGGACCAAGGGTCCAAGGTAGTCGCGTGGACACGAGCCTGAAATCGTGATAGGAATAACGTCATCGGTCGTCAATGGCGCCATGAAGATGACCGGTCGTCGGTGGCGACCCACGACGTGGCGCCCGAGGCGGAGGGGCCATGGTGGGCTGAATGCCACGCAGTGGGAGTGTACCCAAAGGTACCCAAGGCTATAGGAGGTTACTATGAGGGTTCTTCTTGCGCTAGTCATCACGGTCAGTTTTGTAGCGGTGCCTGAATTTGGCGCCGCCAATCAGCCTGGCAGCTGTAAGCTGGTAACGGCAAGTCGGGTAAATGTCCTTGCTATTGTCCTGGGAGCCACGGCGTCGCTCGCGTGCGCGCGCATGGCAGCATCTCGATACGCTCCTACTGTGTGCGGGGCAGTTGGTACGTTGGTTGGTGGCTACGGTGACTTACGGTCCGAAGACCTGTTCTCCGATGCCTGCCAAGATCTCCTGCGAGAATATATAGAGGAGCTAGAGCGGGAAATAGTGGAGTTGGAGGAATTCCTAAGTAGATTAGACGAGGCTACGAAGACACTAGAACAACTGTCTCCAGAGCAGTCTGAGCCTACAGGGCAACTCCAGGGGCTTCTTGCGACGAATATTGCAGAGAAGCGCGAGATGTTAGCTGCATTTGAAGACTATTACGAGAAAGTTGCACGGATCCGACGGGAGGGCCTTTAGTCAGTGCGGTTAATCGCGTCGGTCGTCTGCGAGGAGAGCTTCGGGCCCCAGGTTGTTCAGGATAAACGCACGTTTGGACCGCACAGTTCGGCGGCACGGAACGTGACGGGTTTCGTGTGCGACACCTGTCAGATACAATACCGGAATCCGCATTTCATGGGCAAGGGGGGCCGTGAAGACCGTCGCATACCTGAGGCTCTCGACGCCGCAGCAGGACCTGCGCAGCCAGCGCCTAGCTAATCCTCGAGTACGCGCGTGCGCACGACTTCCGCATCGAGGACTTCATCGATGCGACGGCGCCCGGGCATGCCTCGGAGAAGCGCCGGCGGCTCCACGAGCTGACGAGCATCCTCGAGCCCGGCGACCGCCTCGTCGTCAGCGAGCTCTCGCGGCTCGGCCGGTCCCTGGGCCAGGTGGTGACCATGCTCGATGCCCTGGCCAAGGCCGGCGTCGCCCTCGTGGCCCTCAAGGAGAACATCCGGGTCGAGGGCAAGCAGGACATCCAGACGAAGGTCATGACGACGCTCTTCGCGCTGTTCGCCGAGGTCGAGCGCGACCTGATCTCTGAGCGGACCCGCGAGGGCCTCGCCCGGGCCAGGGCCTCGGGCAGGAAGCTCGGCCGTTCGAAGGGCTCGCTCGGCGTCTCCCGCCTCGATGGCAGGGAGGAGGAGATCCGGCGCTTCCTCGAGCTGGGCGTTTCCAAGACGGCCATCGCGAAGTATCCATGTGTCAAGCCTCCGAATCGAGGAAGCCGTAGACCCGATGGGCTGACCTCCCCCCCCGGCCGCGACCCCGACCCACGCCGTCGAAGAGCGACGGCGTGGCGACGTGAGCCGGACCCATAACGGGTCTCAGGGCCTTGGAGCGGGTTCCCCTCGCGCACCGTTGCCCGCGGCCGTCAACCTGCTGCGCGGGTCCTCCGCTCCCGCTCGGGTCCTCCGGGCGACCGGCCGTGCTCCCGGTCCGCTGTTGCCCCGAGCCTGCCGTCGCTCGACGTCGTGAACGTCCGGGCACCGAGCCGCCTGTCATGGGTCCGTTACGTAACGGTGTGGAGTAGACCCCGGCGACAGCTTCCCCTTGGCAGCCACGAAGGGGGAGCCGGGCGCCGGCATCCGGAGGCCGTGGGCGTCGCAACTCCTGTCGTCTCGGCCGCCGCATTCTGGACTCACGTCCGACCGCCCCGATGGTTGCGGCCGGGGCATCGTCAGACCGACAGTGTCGGCGTGTGCTCGCCGGCGTCAAGGCGCGCCGCTTCGCGCCGCCCCCGCTCCGCGGGGCTGCCGCCTTGACGCCGGCTCCGCGCACGCTCCAGACCGGCTTTTAGCTGACGATGCCCAAGCATGACCCCCTACACGTTGGCTCGACGGCCTGACCGCGGAGGAACCGCTCACACCCACGGGGAACGGGTCACGCTTCGACGAACGGCTTGCTTGCCGAGGGCGCTGCCGCGCTGGCCCGACCAGGCCGGTCCTGCTGCCAGCAGCGATCCTGTCCGAGGAGCGCGTTGGCCAGCACCAGGAGCTTGCGAATCACCGCGACCACAGCGACCTTGCCCGGCTTCCCCTGACCGACGAGCTGGCGGTACTTCGCGCGCAGCTTCGGGTTGTGACAGATCGCCGCCAGGGCCGGCATGTAGAGCAGCCGCCGAGCCCGAGCCCGGCCACCCTGGATGAAGCTCCGGCCCGCCCAGGTGCCGGACTGCCGAGTGACGGGCGCAACGCCCGCCAGACTCGCAACCGCTTTGGCGTCCAGGCTGCCCAGTTCCGGCATCTGGGTGAGCAGACCCGCCGCGGTGACCCGAGACACGCCCGGGATCGACGTCAGGATCTCCGTCCGGCGGGTCAGCACCGCGTCTTCCGCACAGCACTTCCCGATCTCGGTGTCGACCGCCGCCAGATGGCGGTCGATCTGCGCCAGCCGGTTCGTGTTTTGCCGCCGGAGCAGACGGTGCTGAAGGTGCTTCTGACGGTTCAAGGCGGCGGTGCGGTCCTTGACCAGAGCGTCGCGCGCCACCTGCAGTTCCTCGAGGGCGCGCCGCGCCGGCGACGATGCCTCGGTTCGCCGAAGGTCCAGTGCTGCCCCCATCTGCGCCAGCATCCGTGCGTCCACCGCGTCGGTCTTCGCCCGTTGGCCGATGGCCTGCGCGAAGCGCCGCGCCTGCAACGGATTCACCCGCGCCAGCGGCAACTCCGCCTGGAACAGCGCTTCCTCGAAGGCCCGGTGCCACCGGCCGGTCGGCTCGTACGTGACGGTGCGAACCGGGCGCTCCACCCACGCGATCAACGCCTTGAGCCCCGCCGCGTCGTTGGAGAATCGCGCGGCCTTGCCCGCCGGGACCATGTAGGCGTCGAGATGCGCCTTCGAGATGTCGACGCCGACGCTGTTGGGGGTATCATCGGTCATCTTCCCTGTGCTCCTGTGCTTGTCATTCGAGCCTCAACGCTCACGTATCCATCCAGGACTCGGGAAGACGGTGGCGACCAAACTTCGCTACGACCCTCGACGGCCTGTCACGGGCACGGTCCGACCACCGCCCGCCCAGCGGCGCCTGGCTAGAGGCGCCGCTGGGTTGGGCCATCCCAAGGCCCATTCGAGCCAATGGTAAACAGACAAGCGACGCGCCTTGACGCCGGCGAGCACACGGTCATGCTGATGGGGGCCCGACAGCCCGGGTCAGCATCATCGACGCCCTCCCTGCCTGCCAGGATGCCGGCGCTTGGTTCTGCTTCGCGGCCGCCAAGTCTGGCTCGCGGCGGACCGCTCGCTCAGGCGCGAGATCAACCACTTCGAGGTCCGCGTCGCCGAGATCGGTGACACGTGGATCGAACGGCTCCGGTGGTGACCAACCAGCGACCCCTGACGGACGACCAGGGAGCGGCGAGAAGCGGTATCATGATTCCCACGAGCATCGTGGCAAGGGAGGAGAGCAACCACGTGGCC
>JAJDWM010000677.1 GCA_022825595.1 Bryobacterales bacterium
CCAGAGCCGCGGATAGTACGGGCTCCCGGCTTCGCCTCTCGCCTCGAACTGGAACATTCTCCGGCCAAGCGAGTCCGCCACCCACGCGTCCGACTCGACTTGGAAGGTGTTGTCCTCGCGTGTCTCGTAGCCCGTGATGTAAAACTCCGCCCGGATACAGTCGCCGGGTGCGAACACCGGCTCCGGAACGGTCTCGCCATCCTCCGACACGACGAACCTGAAGTTCCTCACGAGCAGTTCGCCTGCCGTCTGGATGCGGTCACCGTCAACCTCGATCGGCAGGTTCGCGAGGACGCTGGCCTTGCCGATCTCGTCGTGCACCTCGATTCTGATCAAGTATGTGCCGCCCCCCGCGTGGTCGGGGATTCTCGGCGAGTACCGCACCACCGGCAGCCAATCCTTGTCTTGGGGTGCAAGCGTGACATCTACGTTCCCGGCCTCAGCCATGAAGAACCGCCGGCCGTCCGGATCCAGCGCCCGCACTTCATACCGCAGCGAAACGCGGTCCGCTTCCCCAACACCGTATCCGCGCACCTGGAAGTAGACGTGGACCGGCTCACCCGGCAAGAACCGGCTGTCGGCAGGAATCGCGTAGCCGTCCCTGCTGTCCAGGATGCTCAGGTTGACCAGTTCCAAGCCGGTCTCGCCACCCGGTTCGGACTCGTCCTGCTGGCCGGCCGCGAGCATGGGCAGGAGGACCAGCAGCGCAGCGAAGCATCCTGTGGATCTCCGATCCCTAGCGTTCGGCATGTCGGCGACCAATCTCATGGTACGACCGCCCCGGGGTTTTCCGAAGCTGGCCGCCGGCAAAGCTCTCGTTTGTCGGCGACAATACGAGGGCGATGCAACTTCATCCCAATCCGGCCACCTCGAGTCGGTCCCGCCGCAGATTCCTCCAAGGTGCTGCCACGGCGGGGGCTGCGACCCTGCTGCGCGCCGCCGGTGAGGAGATCAAGGTCGGCTTGGTCGGTTGTGGAGGCCGGGGGACAGGCGCCGCCGCACAAGCGCTGCAGGCCGACGACCTGGCAATCCTGACAGCGGTTGCCGACGTCGATCAGGAGCGTATCGACCGGTGTCTGGAACAGGTCGAAGGCCGTCATGCGGGCAAGGGCAAGGTGCGGGTGCCGAAGGCGGGCCAGTTCTTGGGCCTCAATGCGTACCAAGGCGTCATCGACAGTGGCGTCGATGTCGTCCTGCTGGCGACGCCTCCGGGTTTCCGTCCCTCTCACCTCAGGGCCTGCATCGACGCAGGCAAGCACGTCTTCTGCGAGAAGCCCATGGCCGTGGACACGCCCGGAGTCCGGTCCGTCATGGAATCGGTACGGATTGCGGAGGAGAAGCGCCTGTCGCTGGTGGCGGGGTTCTGTTGGCGCTACAACAACATGATCGTCGAGGCGATGGATCGGGTCCTGTCCGGAGACATCGGCGACATTGTCGCCTACTACGCCACCTTCTACACCAATCCGGTCAAGCCCATGCCGCCGGCATACGAGCGGCCGATCGGCATGAGCGACGTCGAGTGGCAGATCCGGAATTGGTACAACTTCGTCTGGCTCTCCGGGGACGGCCTCGTCGAGCAGACCGTCCACAGCGCGGACAAGATTGCTTGGGCGATGGGCGACAACCCGCCCGAGAGCTGCGTGGCGGTCGGCGGTCGGCAGATTCCCGCCAACGACGGCAACATCTTCGACCACTTCGAGGTGAACTATCTCTATCCCGAGGGTGTTCGCGCCTTCTTGGGCAGCCGGCAGATCGCCGGCTGCTACCGCGAGAACGCCGACTACATTCTTGGTACTAAGGGTCGCCTGACGATTGGTCGTGGGCTGATGCCAAGGATCGAGGGCGAGAACCCCTGGATGTTCCGCGGCCGGCAGCGCAATATGTACCAAGAAGAGCACGACGTGCTGTTTCGGGCGATCCGACGTGGCGAGCCGGTAAACGACGGAGTGCGCATGGCGACCAGCACGCAGCTCGCCATCCTCGGTCGCATGTCTGCCTACACCGGGCAGGAGTTGACGTGGGAGCAAGGCATGCAGTCTAAAGAGAGGCGATTCCCGCGGCGGCTTCGCTGGAACATGCCCCACGACGTGCCGCCATTGGCCCGACCCGGAACGACCAAGTTCGTCTAGCCGTGAGGCCCCTCGCCGCGCTGGTACTCTGCGCTTTGCCCCTTCCTGCGCAGCAGGAGGTGGCTCTCTCCCTTCTAGCCGAGCGCTGCTTGGCCTGCCACAGCGAGCAGAATAATCTGGGCGGCCTGAGCATCGAGACGCGCGAAGCCGCGCTCAAGGGAGGTGTCGGCGGCCCTTCCATACTGCTCGGCGATCCGGCGCGCAGCAGCCTCGTGGAACGGATGCGCCTGCCGCCGGATTCGGCTGGAGCCATGCCTCCGGGGGGTCCCAGCGCCACGGCTGAGGAGATCGGCTCCCTTGTCGAGTGGATCGACGCGGGGGCGCCTTGGAATGGCCCTCTCGCGGTGCGGGAGCCGGTCGTCCCGCCCGGGGCCGACGGCGAAGAGATGGAGCTTGTCCGACGCATTCGCGCGTTGGTGGCGGCAACGGCCGAGTCGGCTGCTGACGCTCCGACTGCGGCCTACGACCAGCCGGTGCCCGGATCTGACGCATCGCTACGCATGGTGCCCATCCCGGCGGGCGAATTCCTCATGGGGACGCCCGCAGACGAGGCCGGTCGGGGGGAGGACGAGGGCCCGCAGGTCCGAGTGCGCTTAGAAGGGTTCTGGATGGCCACGCACGAGGTGAGTTGGGACGCGTTCCGCGACTTCATGCTGCGGGAATCTGCCGGGCGTAGCGATCCGGAGCCCTTGGCAGACGCGGTCTCAAGCCCCACTCCGCCCTACATGGAGATGAGCTTCGGAATGGGCATCAGCGGGTATCCGGCCATCAGCATGACGCAGCACGCCGCCAGCAAGTATGCCCAGTGGCTCAGCGCCAAGACCGGCCGTTTCTACCGTTTGCCCACCGAGGCAGAGTGGGAGTACGCCTGCCGGGCCGGAAGCCAGGCGGCGTATGCCTTTGGCGATGATCCATCTGCTCTGGCCGATGCGGCCTGGTACTGGGACAACAGCGGTGGCCAATATGGACCTGTCGGCGCCAAAGACCCGAACGCTTGGGGCCTGCATGACATGCACGGGAATGTCTGGGAGTGGACCCTGGACGGGTATCGGCCGACCTATGGTGCTGGCCCGCTCTCCGGTCCTTGGGTGCGCGCCGAGGGCCTCTATCCCAGAGTCGTCCGCGGGGGATCCTGGATGGATGACGCCCCAGCCTTACGGTGCGGGTCGCGGCGCGCCTCCTCGGAGGACTGGAAGATGCAGGACCCGCAGCTGCCTAAGAGCGTCTGGTACCACACAGACGCCCAGTGGCTGGGGTTCCGGCTGGTGCGCCCGGCCCGGCTTCCCAGCGCTGAACACATGTATGAGTACTGGAACTCGGCTGCCGGGGCCCGGTAGCCGCCCGGCGCTTCTTGCGCTCGGCCTGACGCTTGCTCATTCTGCCTTCGCTGGCCCCGTTCAGGGCCTGAGCCGCTTCGTCGCGGAAGAGCCTCACTTAGGGACACTAGTGCGCATTGAGGCGTACGTTCCGCCAAGTGCCACACCTCCCCTGGTCTTCCGCGCCGTGTTCGACCGCGTAGCGGAGCTTGAGGGGATCTTCTCCACCTACAGGCCCGACTCAGAGCTTAGGCAGCTCGAAGTGCGAGCGTGGCGCCACGCTGTTCCGGTTTCAGAAGAGCTCGGGGAGGTGCTTGGGAGGGCTCTGGAGCTTGACCGGGCGTGCGACGGGACCTTTGATCCGACGCTTGGACGCGCGACACGCTTAGTCCGGGCCGGGGCCTGGGGGCGGGAGGGTCCCGCAGCCGCGGCCCTGGAGGAGGCGCTTCTTCAGTCAGGCTGGCGACATGCGGAGGTTGGAGGAAGCCCTCCAACGGCGTACCTGAGTCATCGTGGAATCGCACTGGACTTGGGGGGTATCGCAAAAGGGTTCATCGCCGACCGCGCCCTCGCGGAGCTTGCCCGTCTGGGTG
>JAJDWM010000571.1 GCA_022825595.1 Bryobacterales bacterium
CAAGAGCGCTTCCGGTCGCCGCCACCAAGCCCGGAGGAATAGCCACCGGCCCGACCCCATCCTGATCTGCCCCCGGTGCGATCACGCCCTGACCCGCAGAGCGGGTGTAGCCTTCCCCACAGCCGTTTGAGTGGGAAGTCCTGTGGAAGAGCGGGCTGGGCGTGTGGAAAAACTCAGGACCTGTACAATGAAGCATTAGCAGGAGGTTGTGCAGATGGAAGTCACTGTAGAGTCCCAGTCCGACGTTTTAGACGGGCAGCCTGCTCGTCGAGAGCACGGGAAATACGACCGACAAGAGCTTGAGCAGTCCGGGCATCCAATCCTATACGACGAACATGGGAGATATCTCGTCCCCCCCTTTCCAGAGGGAGAGCGACCCTTAACTCTGGCGGCAGGCGTCCGTCAGTTGTTAATGTCAGGATTATTAGTACCCGAAGATCATGCCCTAGCCCGCCGACTCTCGGTGAGGGACATACCTCCACACGTATATCGGTAGCCAGTTCAAGCGGAGAGGGCCTCGGCTCCTGCGTCGCATCCCTATAAGACCCCATGCCAGATAACATGCTACCCTACTAGCGTCACACCTTGTCGGGAGCCCGTATGTCGGGTCTTCCGCTGAATACAACAGCCTACGAACGACGATGGCCGGACTAGCTACCCGGTCTTGGCGAATAGGCGGACCCTCGACCTCTCCTAGGCAGGTGTGACGAGGCCCGGCGCCCCTCTGGCACTGTGCGCCTAGGAGAGGTCATGAGAAGTATTGCGACCGCTGCGATGGCGGTGCTGCTGACACCCCTGGTGGGTGCGGCCACAGAAGTTAAGACAAAGTCTGCCCACAGCATTTGCAGGGCGACCCCCGGGAACCTGCGGTACATGGTGAAGACCGCCGAAGCGCTGGAGAATCTCGACTTAGAGTTCGCCATCGTCGCCGCAGCGGTTATGGCTAATTCCGATGACTGCATCGTATTGCAAATGGGGGATGCCGTGACGGTGCTCAGCAAGCCACGCCAGCGCCCGGGCAAGGGGGTGGTGACCGCCAGGCGTCAGGGGAGGCCGGGGCTCTACTACGCCCTGGTGCGCTTCCTTGACATCAAGTGAGGAGCATAGCGATGAGGAAACGGCTTTGGGCATGGCCCTTCCTGCGTACTGCGACAGCCGCACTGGCAGTGCTGCTGGCCTCGCCGGTGGGCGCAGCCATTGATCTGAAGATCAAGGCCAAACAGCCGATTTGCAGGGCGACCCCCGAGAACCTGCGGATCATGGCGGCGACCGCCGAGGCGATGGAGAAGAAGGACGGCCAGTTCGTCGTTGTCGCCATGATGGCGATGGTGGTCTCCACCGAGTGCATCACCCTGGACGAGGGCGATGCCGTGACGCTGCTCGACAAGCCGCACCATCGCCCGAAGAAGGGCGTGGTGACCGTCTATCGGGATGGGGAAGTGGGCCTGTTCTACGCCTTGGCGCGCTTCCTGAACCTCCAGTGAGGTCGGAGGGATGAAGAAGGAATGGTTGCAGTGGCTATGGGCTTTGCTGGGTTTGGCTCTCATGTCTGTCCCGGCTTACTTTATCCATCGGCTGGGCGCAGACGAGCGAACCGAGGCCGTCAGGGCCGAAGAGCGGTGGGTTTCCGCGAAGCTCCTGCGCCAGTTGCAGGGCGGCAGCCTCAGCATCCCGATGCAGCGGGATATCGACAGTGTCATCTTCTTGAGCGGCGCGGTCTTCATCAATGTTGACGCCGACTTCGCGCAGTATTGGGGCGACGGCAGGAGCTGTGGGTCCCAGCGAATGTGGCTAGCCGTGACGAGAGCGGCAATCCGGGCGTGGCTGAAAGAAGCCGAACCGGCGACCTACCGTCAGCTTGATCCGGATGAGCCAGAACTGTACGTGTATTCACCTCCACCGTCGATGAAAATGATCGGGCGTCGCTGGCGCGACTCCTACCACTGCCCGTAGGTCTTGGCGGGGCGGCCATTCATCGGCCAAATCACGCACATTTGACGTATGTCTGATAGCGTGATACAATAGGGGATACTATGCCTATGCGTCACAAGGGCAAGAGCCGAGAGATCGAGATCGGCCACCCGTCCTACAAGCCGAGCAGGGCGGAGTTAGAGGAGGACCTGCGTCTGGGGGCGGTCTCCACCATGGAGGAGTTCGAGAGGGCGGCCAGAGCCTTGGTACAGCCGGTGAGCGTCACCTACGTCGAGCACCCCACGAAGTGAGCGGGTAGAATGCCAGTATGGCGTTCATCCTGAAAGACATCACCACGCCCATCCACCAGGTTCGGAAGACGGAGTCGGTCGTCGTCGTCGGCGCTCCGGCCCGCTTCACGGCGAACCCGGCCGGAACCAGCGCCGAAGGCAAGGTTCTGCAAACGGCCATCACCGGCCCGCCCGGAAGGTTCGAGAAGCCCTTGCCCGTGAATCAGGACGGTGTCCGCGTGAGCCGTGTTCCCGACTCCATGCGGTATAGGACTCCGCTGTAAATCGGCAAGCCGCTCGCCTGTTTCGTATTGGGGCACTTACGTATATAATTTCCCCATACGCGATGGCACTGCGTTTCTCCCACGATGAAGGTGCATTCTTCGATGGATATGCGTGCCATTTCATCCAAGACTTGTCTCGCTGATTTCCAGAGTGGTCTCGTACAAACTCATCAAGACTAGAAGCATCCAAATGTGCTTCAGGCAAGGACTTTCCTGTGATGTCATGCCAGTCGGGGTTGCGGTAGAGGTATACCTTTGAACTTATGCGAAACAAGGTGTACAAACGTATGGCCTCAATGCCGATATACGTGGTGTCGCCGAGCGGGTACAAGGACCTGTTGTTAACGAAGAAGTTCAGCTCGGAAGAGAACTCGTCAATTCTATACAGCGTGCTTGGCGTCCCATCGTAGGGTTGAAGGAGAAAAAACGTACCACCACCCCGCAGAGCGATCTGACCTGTATTCCGTTGTCCCACGAAATGTGTAAAGTTGCTGTCAGTGATTCCACGCACGCCATGGCCGTCCGTCACCGTCTGAGCGAACTCAACCGTTGGGAACAACACAATGGTGTGTAGGAAAAAAGAGTCGTGCCATCCTCATGTCTACCCTCCCGTCATTGTGGAAGCAGCCTCGTTATCTTGCACGCTGGCGGGAAGCAGAATGGCGACGGGGATCAACAGGCTCTTGGTCATGCTCACCCCCGGTGGCGATCGGGATCTCGTCGGCGAAGCCTCATCGTCGCCGCCCGCCGACCTTGCTCATTCCAGAAGGTGTAGGACGGAGACCACGCCGCTGAGGATCGCGAGGTTCCCCGCCGGCCAGCATCGCACCGGCGAAGCGCCAAGGCAGGGGTGACTCTAGGAGTGCCAGATCCGCCCGGTGCCCGTCTCTGAGTTCGTCGAGCGCAGCGCGAGCGCTCAACGCTCATCCGTGGGTCGGCAGTGGCGTCCTGAGCGACGTGCACTACGGCACGGGCGAGTACCTCACCGGCACCGGCCACAGTCAGCATCCCCACAGGCACGTGGGTGTTCATCGGATACAGCGTATCATTCCCTGTTGGCCATGCTGGCTAGCGCTCAGGCAAATTCAATGTTCGTCCAGCGGAGCTTGGACACGGCATCCGCTGCAGCAGCTCACATTCCAGGCTGCGAAGAAGCTCTCCGCCATCGCGTTGTCGAAGCAGCTCCCAACGGCGCCCATCGAGCGATCGACCCCGGCCTGCCGGCAGCGCTCGGAGAACGCCAGCGCCGCGTACTGCGATCCCCGGTCCGAGTGGAAGACCACTCCGCGAGCCGCGTGCATCCGCAGCGCCATCTCCAGGGCCGCCACTGTCAGCGCGACCGTATGCCGCGCTCCCATCGCCCAACCCACCACCTTGCGGCTGAACACGTCCAGCACCATCGCCAGGTACAGGAATCCCTCCGCCGTCGGCACGTAGGTGATGTCCGCAACCCACAGCCGGTTGGGGGCGCTGGCCTCGAATCGCCGCCGCACGCGGTCGCGCGGCACCTGCGCCCCCGGCTGCGAGCGGGTCGTGGACCTTGGCCGCCGCCGTGTCACACCCTGCAGCCCCAATGCCCGCATCAGCCGCGCAATGCGCTGGCGCGACACCCGCTTCCCGCCTGCCAGCAGTTCAGCGTGGACGCGCCGAGACCCGTACGTGCCGTGCGAGGCCTCGTGAATCTGCGCAATGCGCTTGCTCAATGCCTCGTTCTCTTGCGCTCGCCGACTGGGCCCGCGCCTGAGCCATGCATAGTACCCGCTGGCGGAGACGCCCAGCACCCGGCACATGCAGCCTACCGGCCACCTGCCCCGGTGCGCTCTTACGAATTCGAAGACCCTGACAGGATCGAACCGGTCTCCCGAGCGAACCAGGCTGCTGCTTTTGCCAAAATTTCCCGCTCCATCCGCACACGGCGGAGATCCCGCCTCAGCCGCCGCAATTCCTTGCGCTCATCCGAGGTGATGCCGTCCTTGCGCTCGCCCTCGTCCCGCTCTGCCTGCTTCACCCAGTGGCGCACCGAGTCGGTCGCAACCTCGAACTCCGCGGCCATCTCCGCCAAGCGACGATTGCCCGTTCGCGCAATCTGCACGACCTGCTCCCGAAACTCCTTCGGATAGGCCTTGACTCTTGCCTTTCTCTTGCTCATATGCGGGGTCTCCTAATCGCCCTGCGCCTCCTGACATTGCACTACTGCCTACCCACGAACTTCAACCGTCCACGAAAACCCGGCCACTCCAGAGAATGCGACCCAGCGGGCGCTGTCGAAACTCGAGCCCGGGGGAATGACGAGCGTGCACGAGTGGAAGGATGCGATGTATTTGCTACGGGCGTCGGAAGTGCTTGACAGTACCTCCGGGTTGGGGACGGAGGACCAGTGCGTATGGGCCAGGAGAGCGTACGAAATGTTGAACCTGCGAGTGGCCTGCTTCGAGGCGGCGGCGCTCATTCGCAGCAAGCTGTAGGCCTGCAGTCTGAAATGCTCCGACTCGGAGGCCGCCGAGAGACCGCAGGCCCTGAATTCCGAACATCGTAGATCAGGCCATCGGCGACGTTGTCAGGCAACCTCCTCACTGTCAAGCACTTGTGCCAATTTTGCTGCGCGACGTGATGTTTTCAACTCGATCGCCAGCGCTAGAGTGGGCGGACTTGATCATCTTCTGCGTGTCCGCCGAGATCCAGCCCACCGTCAATGAGCGGATTCCCGTCCTGCTGGAGACGCCGGCCGCAGTGCGCTGCCTCAGCGCCGAGCCGCTCCTAGAGCGGATCACCGTCTTCGACCTGGACGGCCCGATCGACGTGCCCGACGGCATGGAGTCCCGGCTCGACTGGGTGGTGTGCGGGGGAGAGTCCGGACCCTACGCCCGGCCGATCCGTCTGGGCTCGGCGCTCTATCCGGTCGCGAAAGGCGAGCTGGAGGCGCGCTGCACCGACGCGGCCGTCCGCGCCTGCAGCGACGGATGGGTGTGCCTGTACGGCCGCCCCGGACCCCTGGAGCGCGTGACACTAGACTGCCCAGTGCGCCCCGTCCGGGGCATGCGGTACCGCTGGTGGCCGCCGGACCTCGAGGT
>JAJDWM010000652.1 GCA_022825595.1 Bryobacterales bacterium
CGTAGACTGCGCTTCCCCACGTGCTTCTGCCACGCCCGCAGTCGCGTCACCAGATCCCCCAGACCGATCAGGTCCCACTGCTGGAACATCAACCACGCCACGTCCCGCGCCTCCGCTGTCCGCTGCCCCGCCCCCACTCATCAATCACCGGGAGCATCATCCACAGCAGCATTCCCACCACGTCAATCCCAAGCCCCAGCGCGATCCGCTGCTGCGTGTCGCTCGGTGTACTCGACCCCAAGGATGGCATCGTGCTGGATCGCCTCGTCCACATCGCACGATGCAGGAATGATGCAGGCACCTTCGCCAAGGGGAGTACACGACGGATCTCGCTACTGAGTGGAGAAGAGTCAGGAAGTCGCACCGTTCCGCATGCGAACTAGACACGTCCGCTCGCACTCTTGTCGGTCTGTCGAATCCTCGCTAGCGTATAATTGATGTCAGAGGAGGAGCATTGTTTTCTCGAAGCGCAGCAACAGTTCAGATTCACGAAACCTTCGACAATCGGGAATCCACCGCCGTATTATCCTATATGGAAGCAGTTTTGATCGATTCCCTTCAACACGCTCAAGACTACAATCATGCTGTCACGAACGAAACGTACGCCAACACGGAAGGGTAGTATCATGAGGACTGAGAGTGATCACGGGATCACTATTCGGGGAATTTCGATCCGCAACTATAAGGGAATTAATGATCTTGAAATGGAGTTCCCACCCCCGCGATTCGCCAATGATCCTGACATCTTTGTGATAGGAAGTCGAAACGGACTGGGCAAGACCTCCGTCTTGGAGTGCTGCGCACTCCTCCTGATCGGACCGACTCTTAGGAAGCGAAGATTGTCATTGACGGGCAATGGATCGATGGTCAATGTCCCTGACTTGATCATACGCGCGAATACTCATTCCGCAGAGATCAAAGGCGACATCGAATTCGGAAACGAACTAGTCACTGTCCAGATAACAATCCGTCGCTCTGGAAGAATGGAAGTCTCGGGCTTAGTACCATCCCAAGCATTGTCAAGAGAGGGTAGAACTCGGCGGGAATCTGGCATATATAGCCTGCTAACCCTCATATGTGGGTTTTCACCGAACCCTGTCCTTGAGAACACCTTCATGCTCTTTCACAGCTATAGGAAAGTACAGGAGGGAAACCCAGAAATGGGGATGATGATAGACAGAGACTTTCCTCGAAGAGGCTATGGGATAAGACCGTGGGCGCGGATTCCACTAAGCGAATTTAAACTGCAAATCCTTCGAGCTCTTATGGGACGGGCAGAACTCTTCGAATTTGAGAAAGATGAACATTCCAGCGACACTATCAAAACTCTCAACCAATTGGTTGAAACCTATGCAGGTGGGACCATTAGTAAGCTGCGTCCCGCTGCAGACAATACCATAGATTTCCGAGTCAATCCAGTTAACGGTGGAGCTTCATTTACATTTGACGGTCTGAGTTCTGGACAAAAGGAAATGATATCGACTCTGTTCTTAATCTACTATCATACTCGCAACCGCCCTTCTGTGGTGTTGATTGACGAGCCCGAATTGCACCTTAACGCACAGTGGCATCGGAAAGTTGTGAGAAATCTAATTGATATTGCACCGCAAAACCAATATATCATAGCAACCCATTCTGAGGATGTCATGGATTCCGTGTCTGAAGAAAGACGTGCGCTCTTATTGGACGATTAGGGCTCGACCAGTGATAACAGTTAGATCACCAATTCGTGCGGATGAAGTGCGCCTAGGGGGCCAGCATGTCCTATTCGTCGAAGGGAGGGACGAGAACTCTCTAGATCCAAAGATCTTGAGAACATTTCTTCCTGATGAGCTTAGGATTCGGCCTCTTGGACCTTCATTCTCAGTACGGAGCGTCGCCCAAGCTTTGCACAAACATCACCCAACGTACTATTTCCTAATAGATCGCGACCATCACGATGACGAGTTTGTAGATCGATGCTGGCAGAAGTTTCCAGATCCAGAGACAGACAATCTTCTCGTTTGGCGTCGGCGAGAAATCGAAAACTATTTCTTGGATGCTAGTTACCTTTGTTGCTCGGAATTCTGCCGCACATCAGAGAGTGAACTATCTGAGAGTATTGTTCAATATGCTAGGAAACGAGTGTATTTGGATGTAGCAAACCAAGTGATTATTTCCTTACGAGAGGAACTCAAGAGAAACTGGGTGAGTCTATTTCGTGATGTGAGCGGTTTTTCGACCAAAGAGAATGCTCTTGCTAAGTTAAGAAAAGCGAATGAATTTGACCGACATCGTACTAACGTGTCAAGATTATTATCATTCGATGAAATTGAGAATCGGTTTTTGAAATTCGTGGACATCATGACCGGTGGCCAAAGAAGAATTGTATCTGGCGAGGGTAAATGGCTTCATTTTATAAGAGGAAAGAAAGCACTGAATCAAGTCGTACACTCCAGTCATTTCCGTGTCAGAAACTTGACAGGAACCGACAAATTAAACGTGATGATTGGAGGTTTACTCGACGAGAATATCGATCATATACCTCGTGACTTTATCAATCTCAGAGACATAATGCAAGCGATGGTCAATACCACAATTTAATGGCTCCACTAAATCTGAGAATCTTACCCGGTTGAGTGAGCTTTGGAAAGCGAGGCTGGATTGGCAGTTAAGGATCATCCTCCAGTCGCAGCAGAGCGTTCTTAGGAAGATCCTCTTCACCAGAGTGGCGTACTTGTGATGAGTACCGAAATTGCCTCAGCCTAGGGTCTGGCCATCCTAAATCTCTGCTAAGAGGTCTCCAATAGGACAGCTCGGTTACATAACCCCAGTTCCCGTCATGGATGGATCCCAGGACGAAGAAGCGCGTCGTGACCATTGTTTGCTGGATGGCAGAACTCACTGATGAGGGGCACGCGCAAATGCGCAAAGCGGCCAATCAGGACCGGATAGGACGCGCTACGTAGCGACAGCAGTGTCATTGATAGTGCGCTGCCGTCATGTCCTCGGCTGGATCGACACCCTGCGGGCTAGGTTTCAGCCAGCCGGTGACTTGGGCAACGAAGCGAACCTGCGATCTCGTTCGTGCTTCCGTATATCTCACATCGCGTGAACGGTCGCGGGCGCAACGGTCGTGAGCGTGCGCTCATCGCCCGATTCCATGCCTTCGGGCTGCCATCGGGGCTGGCGGCTGGCCGCTCACCACTTGCATGCGGAGTTCTATCGGGAAGTTTTCTTGGAACGTTCTAGCCGCTTCGGAGCGTCCTAGGGTTCGCCAGCAAGGGAAGTGCGGCGTAGCTCCCCGGCCGGCGATCTGCAAGGCCCTATTTGAGACGCCCGGCTCCTGAAGGTGACCAGAGCGGGTCGGCACGTCACCGCCCGCGGAGCAGCGGGATTCGGGAATGCTGCGGATGGAGAGCCCGGTTCTGGATCTGCGGCGCTCTCCGGAGCCGGGCGGGGATGACAACGTGGTTGTGCTGCTGATGCGGCTGCAGCCGTCCGAGAATCCGGAGGCGCTGCAGGTGGCATCGGAGCCACTGCGGGAGTGGGTTGCGCACGCCGCCATGGCAGGGTTGGCTAGCGCGTTCGCGGCGCGGATCACACACGCCCGGCTGCCGGAACTGGGGGTGCAGGACTCGCTGAAGAGTGATAGGTTGGCCGAAGTGCTGGAGATGCTCGAGACCGAGCCCCGCACATGGGCGGACCGGATTCGCGACGAGGGCCGCGAGAAAGGACGCGCGGCGAATTTGGAGCGGGAGCGGAAGCTGCTGCTGCGGCTGGCGCGGGTCCGATTCGGAAGGGCCTTGGCGCGAAGGATGGCCTCTCTGCTGGAACCGATCTCGGACGCGGATCGGCTGGAGGAGATCGGCGAGTGGCTGCTGGTCTGCAATAGCGGCGAGGCCTTCTTGACGCGGCTCCGGCAGGCTTGACGGCGACCGAGCACGCTATCGCCGGAAGCCGCTTGGGAAGCGGACGGACCTCACCCAAGTACCCGCAGGCTCGGAGGCAACCCGGCGCCGCAGTGCCGCCAGCGGTGCGTGCTTGGACCTTTCCGCCGATATTCCGGAGGAATCTGGGAGCATCCGTACCCGAGCCGATCGATACGACGGCGAGCGCAAGCGTGGCGCGCGGCTGCCGCCATCCGCCCTAGTCGACTTGACTTGGCGAGATCTCACGGCTGACTCGAACGCTTAGGTGGAGACCGCACATGGACTGCGACCAAAATGACTCGATGCCATGGGTGTAAACCCTTCCTCGCACGAATTCGCGGTCCAGGTGATTGACCGCTTAGTACTCGAACTCGTAGCAGGACCCGCATGACGAGGACGGATCGGTAGACACTGCGGCCCCGGCTGCTGTCCTGCGCCGGACAATTCGCTGCGACCCGCGCTTGGCAGTGCGGAGCACGATGCGTTCCGTCCCTATCCGCTGGCGCGGTCGCGAGCCCCCGCAACCCACTGCTTGTCGGCCGTGCCGCGGCCGGCGTTGATCTTCTTGCTGGCGTGCTTGTGCACCCTTTGCCGCCGATGTGGCCATCTCGACCTCCACGGGACCTGTCCACACGCCCGGTGGGAGTGCGCAGCCGACCCGCCAACGACGGCCCAGATGCCAAGCGGACTTCTGGGTGACGTCCACTCTACGGACGAGCTTCCCCGACCGCATCCCTCTGAGGTTCGTGGCTGCGAGACGGACGGCAATGGCCCGATTCCTGGCAGCCAAACTTGTCGATTGCACCACGGTGCCCCTTCGAACGTTCCGGCGCGGATAGCGGGCTCGTGGCTCTGGCCTGTGAGAGACTGCAAGAGGAGCGGCTAACGCCCGCAGTCGAGAAAGGGCCCCTGATGAATCTCTCGGTGACTAAGGAGCGCCGTGCGGGCGAGCGCCGCGTCGCGCTTGTCCCCGAGGACATCGCCGCGCTCAAGCGGTGTGGAGCCAACGTGCTGGTCGAGGAGGGCGCTGGAGGGGCCTCGTTCTATCCGGACGAACGATACGAGGCCGCAGGGGCAAGCATCACGACCCGCCGAGAGGCGATGGCGAACGCCGACCTCCTACTCACTGTCAATGGTGTCGCGGCCAATGATGCCGAGGCACTCAGGCCTGGGGCTGCTGTGGCCGGATTCCTGGCCCCGCTGGACGATCTGCACCTTGTCCAGCAGCTGGCACGGTCAGGGCTGTCCTTGATCTCTCTGGAGATGCTGCCCCGGATCACCCGAGCGCAAAGCATGGACGCGCTCAGCTCAATGGCCACGATCGCGGGCTACCGCGCCGTGCTGCTCGCAGCCCTCCACGCGCCGACCATGTTCCCTCTGATGATGACGGCGGCTGGCACGGTCAGGCCGTCCAAGGTCTTTGTGATCGGCGCGGGAGTTGCAGGCCTGCAAGCGCTGGCGACTGCACGGAGGCTCGGCGCGGTGACTGAGGGGTATGACATCCGCCCCGAAGTTAAGGAACAGGTCGAGAGCCTAGGCGCCGTCTTCGTGACCCTGGACGTCGGCATGGAACTCGTCACAGGCAAAGGGGGGTACGCAGCCCAGCAGTCGAAAGAGTACTACCGACGGCAGCAGGAAGCGCTGGCTGAACACCTCTCGGGGGTAGATGTGATCATCACCACAGCAGCAGTGCCAGGCCGGAAGGCCCCAATGCTGCTGCCCGAGACAATCATGGACCGGCTCCGCCCGGGCACCGTGGTCATAGACCTCGCCGCCGAGCGTGGCGGGAACTGCGCGCTGACCGTTCCGGGAGAGGTGGTGGTGCGCAATGGCGTGACGGTTGACGGTCCGGTCAACCTACCGGGCGCAGTGCCCAAGCACGCCAGCCAGATGTTCTCGAGGAACATGGCGAATCTTGCGGTGTTGCTGATCAAGGACGGCAAGCTGCACATCGACACCGAGGACGAGATCGTTCGCGGTGTACTGATCTCATCCTCAGGCGAGGTCGTCCATCCAGTTCTGCAAGAAGCGCTGAGCAACACATAGCCACGAAGGAAAGTCACTCATGGAATCATTCCTGGTCTCGGTCACTGTCTTCGCCCTAGCTGTGTTCGTGGGCTTTGAGATCATCACGAAGATCCCCTCGACGCTGCATACGCCGCTCATGTCAGGGTCGAACGCGATCTCCGGAATCACGGTAGTCGGTGCTCTAGTGGCCGCGGGAGCGACCGACAGCGATGTCGCGAGACTGCTCGGGTTCGGGGCGGTCGTGCTGGCGACCGTCAACGTGGTGGGCGGTTTCCTGATCACCAACCGAATGCTGGCAATGTTCCGCAAGAAGAAGTAGCACGATGACCGCCGACAGCGCGATCCAAGCAGCCTACCTGATTGCCGCGATCCTTTTCATCCTCGGCCTCAAGGGCCTGACGTCTCCGCGCACGGCCGTGCGCGGCAACATGATGGGCGCCGCTGGCATGCTCATCGCTGTGCTTGCCACCCTCACCGATCGCCAGATCGTCAGTTTCGAGATGATCGTGGCAGGTTTGGCGGTGGGGGCCGTTATCGGCATCATTTGGGCCGTCCGTGTGCAGATGACGGCGATGCCACAACTCGTGGCAGCCTTCAACGGCTTCGGCGGAGGGGCGTCGGCCTTGGTCGCGGCGGCGGCGGCGTTTCTGCCGGGCACAATCGAGGGAGTCCCTCCCATTCAGGTCGATATCTCGGTGGCACTCTCAGCGTTCATCGGGTCGGCGACCCTCAGCGGAAGCTTGGTCGCATGGGCCAAGCTCCAAGGGATCCTCTGGTGGCAGCCTCGTGGCCTTGCCCTGCAGCTGCTGAGCAACGCATCCGCCCTGACGGCTGTGGTACTGGGCGTCCTGTACGTGTTGGACCCGGAGTCGATGTGGCTGTTCGCCGGACTGTGCGGCGGGGCAGTCCTCTACGGCATCTTGCTGACAGTCGCCGTCGGCGGTGCGGACATGCCGGTGATCATCGCCCTGCTGAACTCGTGTTCGGGGCTCGCAGCGGCCGCGACAGGATTCGTTCTGGGCAACGACGTGCTGATCATTTCAGGGTCGCTGGTGGGCGCCTCGGGCTTCATCCTCACGCAGATCATGTGCAAGGCGATGAACCGGTCGCTTTGGGATGTTCTCAGGGGCGACCTCGGCGAGGCCGCTGCAGCGAGGCCCCAAGGGGACATTTATGCAGGCCGCGTCAAGAGCGCTAGCCCCGAAGAGGCCGCGCTGCTGTTCGATGTCGCCCGCGTGGTGACCGTCGTGCCCGGTTACGGGATGGCAGTCGCGCAGGCACAGCACGCCGTCCGGGACTTTGCCCAGCTGCTAGAGGCGCGTGGCACCGAGGTCAGATACGCGATCCATCCCGTCGCGGGAAGGATGCCGGGACACATGAACGTGCTGCTCGCGGAAGCCGACGTCCCATACGAACGGCTATACGACATGGACACGATCAACCCGATGTTCACCGAGTGCGACGTCGCGATCGTCCTAGGGGCCAACGACGTGGTCAACCCTGCTGCTCGCGACGAGCCCGGCAGCCCCATTTACGGTATGCCGATTCTGGAGGTGGACAAGGCCCAAGTCGTGCTGGTGATCAAGCGCAGTCTCAGCCCGGGATTCGCCGGGATCCCGAACAGACTGTTCGTGAACGATAAGACCCTGATGCTGTTCTCGGACGGCAAGAAGGCTATGCAGGACCTCGCGAGGGAGGTCCGGGACCTGTAGCACCGTGCGCGTCGGCGCGTCGCATTCTGGATGCGCCACACTTCCGCCTTGCCGACAGTTCTGCGCCCAACGGGTTCGCCAGGGCAGGGCCTGCAAGATAGAGGACCCCTCTTCGCTCGCGGGAGCTACGGCGTGTTCTGACGCTGGGTTGCGGCAGGATGCTTGCACCACTGGCGCTCCGATGATCAGGGGCTGTGCACTGTCTCCACGGGTGGCGTTGTCGTGGACGGCTCTCGGGAGGAGCAACGCTTGGCGCCTTGGCAGCCCAACCTCATGGGTGTGCCCACCCCTGAGACGTACCTCGAACGCGGAGGACTTCAACTCAAGGCCTCCAGACCAGACATCTGTCCGTCGGCTGGATCCGGGGAGGTTGCAGGCCCACCAAACCTTGCCCAGTCCGTGACACGATTGAGCCATCGGAACACGCCAATCCCGGAATTGGGGACCTGACCGGCTAGACCACGAGTCCGCGATGCGGCTGGGTAAGTGTCCGTTTGAGAGCAGCCAGCAATCCTGCGACAGGGAGAAGTTCCACACAGGGTTGGCTGCTGTGAATGGCCGGTTGGCCGAAGGTATACTCAATGACCATGGATTCGGAATGGGTGGGCTTTGCGCTGACCGCGGTCGCCGTAACGGTCTCGCTGGCCACCTTTATCCGTGGCGGGTTTGCCCGTATCGAGAAACGGCTCTCCAAACTCGAAGATCTGCTGGTTCAGGAAGCCAAGGCCCGCCGTCAAGCCGACGCCCGGCTCGAAGCAGCCATCGGCGCTATGGCCAAGGATCTGGCCCAGCTGGCAGCCAGAACAAGCCGCCTTGAAGATCGGCTCGGTCGGATCGAAGTTCGGTTTGATGGAATCGAGAGCAGGTTCGACCGGCTCGAAGATCGGTTCGAGGAGCTCGAGAAGCGGCTTGGTCGGCTCGAAGTTCGGTTCGAGGAGCTCGAGAACCGGCTTGGTCGGATCGAAGTTCGGTTCGATGGGCTCGAGAGCAGGTTCGACCGGCTCGAAGTTCGGTTCGATGGAATCGAAGACCGGCTCGACCGGACCGAAGTTCGATTCGATGGACTGGAAGACCGGCTCCAAGTTCGATTTGGTGGGCTGGAAGACCGGCTCGAAGTTCGATTTGGTGGACTGGAAGTTCGGCTCGATCGGTCGGCTAGTGAGCTCAGCGAGGCCTACGCTCGGATCGAGTCCACGTTCGCTAGGCATGCCGACAAGCTCGCCGATACGGCGGAGCGGACTGCCCGCATCGAAGGGATCCTCGTGAGGTATTTCGTGCCAACCATTCAGGCATCGGCCGCACAGGCACCGCCGCTAGAGGCTTCCGAGGACCCGTAGCGCCGAGATCAAGTTCGCGAGGAATCGAACCCGGCCGAGGCTATCCAGTACTCGGGCGCGTTCACTGGGACCTGTTGTGGTCGGCGCTCGCAATGCTGAAAGCACGGAAGGGAACGGGTCGTGTCGGCCAGCGAGGCGCACGGCAGCAACCTGCCGAGTGCCCAGAGCTTGAGTTTTTTCGCCAATCCGATGTGGTCCCCAGCGTAGCGCAAGCGGAATGGCGCAATCGACGCATTCGCTCGCTGCTAAAGGCCTTGATGCCCTACAGCGCCGGACATCGGACCGCAGTCTTCCGGTCAAAACCCGTTGGCCACCACGGCAGCGGCGACACCGCCGTTTGTCGAACTCGGATGACGGCCACTGGAGGCACGACTCGGATGCGACGCCGTGGTTCTGTTGCAGCGGCATATCCCCGGACATCTGTCGGGAGGAGCAACGCATCGCGCCCTGGCAGTCCAACCGCAGGAGAATGGCCCGTGGCGCGGGCTAATCCGACCGCTGAGGCGTTCTGCAACCGCGGAGGACGTCAACTCTAGGACTCTAGACACCTGTCGGCCAGCCGGATCAGCGGAGATTGGAAGGCCACCTCACATCTCCTGAAGCTATACCCGACCGAGCAATCGAAGAGGCCGCTCCAGAGCCAATCACCCGCCGTCAGTACGACGCTCGACTCTAGGCAGCCCTCAGTGCGTTGTCCAGCCAGTTAGCACAATTGACGGCGACACTCGACAGCCTCGACCGGCACACCTCAGGAGTCGCCGATGGTCATAACCAGCAGCGGGAGCACACGGCGACGTTCAACACTCGCCAGTCTGGCCGAGTTCACGGCAAGAAACAGCCGCCTCGAGTACGCGTTCGGTCGGGTGGCCAACGTACTGAACGAGCCGAGAGAATCCTGCTGTCGATGCGAATCCGCGGTTTGAACGCAGGCTAACAAGCTGGCTGAGACAGCGCAGAGGTCAGCTCAAATCGAATGGATCCTCGAGTGGCACCTTACTCCAGCCTTCCACCCCACGGCCGCCCGAGCAGCCACAGGCCCAGTGGGCTTGCCCACCATCCCGGAGTGAAGGCGCGAGGACACCTCGACGTACGCCATGGTGTCTCGCGATCGAAGTGTTGCGGCCGCCGACCTCGCTCTCGGCTTCCGATCCTTCCTACTCCAAGGCCCCGGACCGCAAATGTGCTGCATCTGCGGTCGAAGGCTCGCGACTGTGGCGGAAGCCTATTCAGCGGGCATCTGGGAGCCCTGCTGTCAATGGGCGAATCCACCGAACTCTCGAAGCGTTGTACGGGCAGCGAGAACAGCCCGCTGAGGCGTCCCAACAACCGCACCTTCCGCCGATCAAGCGGGTCCAGCAGCCGGGCCGCCTGCGGGGCTTACTCGATAAGGATCAATCGGGACTGCGTCTCGTGCAGCAGGTCTGCACCGGTGCGGGTTATGACCACATCTTCTTCCAATCCGATGTGTATCTCGCCAACATCGGCGTAATCGGCATATACGATCGGCTCGACCGCAAACGTTTGGCCCTGCTCCATCTTCAAGAAGACGGTCGTGCCATAGCGCTCGGGCCAGTCGGGTCCCAGCAGCGGGCCGACATCGTGGACGGCGAAGCCGATCGCATGGCCCGTCCCGTGGGGCGGGCCTTCGAATCCGGCATCCACCATCGCCTTGCGGGCAATGGCATCAATCTCCGTGCCGGTCACGCCAGGCTTCATGGCAGCGATCTGCCGATCCAAAGCCGTCCTAGCGGTCCTCCACATGCGACGGATCTCATCGGGCGCGTCGGTCTCCCCGTCCCGCAACACGTACGCGGTTCGCTGCAGGTCTGTCGAATAGCCGCGCAGTGTGATGCCAAAGTCAATCCTCACAAGGTCCCCCCTCTGGATCACCCTGTCGCTCGGGTCCGAATGGCCCCGGGAGGGCCCGGCGACGACACTGACGAAGGGCACGGTCGCACCAAGCGCTTCTGTCCGCGAGTGTAGGTAGCGCCCCACGTCCGCCTCGGACGTAACTCCCGGGAGGATCACCAGCGAAGACAAGGCATCTCGCAGGAACGAGTCCGTGTGCCGGGCAGCCTCCCGCAGGACCTCGACCTCGGCCGGCAGCCGCCGGCCCCGGAATGATGCCACCAGCGGCTCCGAAGAGACGAATCGCTCAGAGACGTCGTCGCCAAGAACCTCCACCAAGTAGGCCCTCATGCCAGCGGTAAGGCCGTCGGCGATCGGCATGTCCCGCGAGGTGTTTACTGCTATCCGTGCCGGCATTGCCTGACTGACGAACTCTTTCAGGTGCGGCTTGATCCCCTCCCGCTTGTAGGAAAGCACCCGATCATAGATGCCGCTCTCCTCGAGCGGCGTCACGTCGTAGCTTGCCGCGATCGCCGTCTTGCGCAGCCGCTCGCCATCCAAGTGGAACAGCAGCGCCATCCTCGCCACGGCCTTCCCGCCTCCCAGGTCTGCGGCGAGGGGATCTGCCGCCTCCTCCCTCGTGAACACGATCCAGAGGTCAATCGAGTGCGCCTCCATGGCGCTGGGCAGCAGGCGGTCCACGCGCTCGCGCAGGATGGCAGTGTCTGCGGCGATCAGAGTCGAGATCCAGACGGCGGCGGCGATGATGGCGGTTCTGGCAAGAATGCGGTTCATGGTTGCTGGTGATGGCGCTCTGGTCGGAGCGGCGTTGCGATGCGATACGCTAGCACGATGCCATCGTTAGCTGCAAGGGACACGAGGTGCATCTGGCACCCTTTCACCCAGATGCGGACGGCGCCCCCTCCCTTGCCGATCGTCGCCGGCGAGGGTGCCTACCTGATCACCGAGGATGGGCGGCGCCTGTTGGACGGCATCTCGTCGTGGTGGGTTAACGTCCACGGCCACTGCAATCCACACATCAGCCGAAGCGTCGCCAAGCAGGCCGAGCGCCTGGAACACGTCATGTTCGCCGGGTGCACACACCCTCCGGCGGTCGAGCTCTCGGAGCGTCTGCTCGCCAAGTTGCCCCCCAGCCTGACGCGCGTGTTCTTCTCCGACAACGGTTCCACTGCCGTAGAAGTGGCCCTCAAGATGGCCTACCAGTACTGGGCCAACCGCGGAGAGCCGCAGCGGCGGACGTTCGTGGCCCTCAAGCACGCCTACCACGGCGACACAGTCGGGGCAATGTCGGCGAGCCACGATTCGCTCTTCACCGCCCCGTTCAAGCCTCTGCTGTTCCGTGTGGAGCGGCTGGGTGTGCCGCGCGACTACCTTTCGTCGCTCGATCCGGCGCGGGATGGGACGGCCAGCGAACGGCTGGCGGAGTTCGAGAACCTTCTCGCGGAACGCGGGTCCGAGATCGCAGCCGTGATTGTGGAGCCGATGGTCCAAGCCGCAGGGGGCATGCTCGTGTGGAAGGCCGAAATGCTGCGCCAACTGCGCCGCCTGTGCGACCAGCACAGTCTGCTGCTGATCGCAGACGAAGTGATGACTGGCTTTGGGCGGACCGGAAAGATGTTCGCCTGCGAGCATGGCCCCGTGGAGCCGGACCTGATCTGCCTCTCCAAGGGCCTCACTGGCGGGTACCTGCCACTGGCGGTCACCGTCACATCCGACCGGGTGTACGACGCGTTCCTCGGCAAGGGCCACAGCCGCACCTTCTTCCACGGCCATTCGTTTACCGCCAACCCACTCGGCTGCGCCGCAGCGCTGGCCGGGCTGGACGTGTTCGACACCCAAGGCGTCCTCGCCAGGGTGAGCGAGATCGAAGCACGGATGAGAGCGAGGCTCAGGCGACTGGTAGGCCGTCGGTTCACGCACGATGCCAGACAGATCGGCGGGCTGGCGATCTTGGAACTCCAGACCGAACGCGGCGGCTACCTCGCGGACATTGCGCCACGCATGGGCCGGGCATTCCTGGACCGCAACCTGCTGCTTAGGCCTTACGGGAACATCGTGTACTTCATGCCACCGTACGTCGTCACGGACCGTGAGATCGAGTGGGTATTCGACCAAATCGAGCAAGTTGCCGAAGAAGTCACCGGGCTTCGCTAGCCCGGAGGGCCGCGAAGGACTCGCGCCCCGGCCGGCCCAGCTCCGATGTCGGGCTCGAAGAAAGACAAGCGGTTTCTGCCGGTGCGGACGACCCTCACCCTCTCCAATCGGCCATATCGGCTGGCCAGCTTCAAGTCCCGGCTGTGCTGGGCGATCACGATCCCCACGGGGCGGCGGGAGAGCGCCGCCAGCGTGTCCAGATATTCCTGGTGCGCCTCATACGGCGGACCCAAGAACCACAGGTCGGCATGCAGACGGCCAATCACGCGTCTCACCGTCCCTTGGCACACGTTCGCCTGCGCGGAGAGTCCCAGCAGCTCCAGATTCTTCCGGATTACCCTCACCGCGCGGGCGCTGTCGTCGACAAACACTGCCCGGCGCGCGCCACGGCTCAGCGCTTCTATCCCGACTGCGCCCGTACCGGCGTACAAGTCCGCGAAGACGCGGCCCTCGACCCGCCCCTGCAGAATGTCGAACATCCGCTGGCGTAGCCGACCAAGCATAGGGCGGGTCGCCATGCCGGCGAGGGACATCAGCCGACGACCCCGATAACGGCCACCAACGACGCGGAGCCTTGCGGATGCTGGTGGGGACATCCTGTCTTGGGTCCTTCTTACGAGGAGCCTTTCTAGGCTTAGGACCCCTTGCCGCGGGACACCACGCGCTTCACGATGCGCTCCACGGTAGCCCGCCCACGGCGCGCCCCGACTTCAAACATCTCTGCCTCCGCCGCCCGCCCCAGCGCACCGCCACTTCGGAACCAGTGCTCAAGCGCACGGCCAACAGCGTAAGTGCCGGCGAATGCCACGACAGACTTCGGGAGCACGCCCGCGCCACCAGGAACCTTGGCGACCAATTCCCGCGCGATCGACCTCCAGCCAAAGCCCGCACCGAGAATCGTGCCAATTGGGAGGGTCTGCCTGTCGTAGCCCACGGTGCGACCGTGCGCCGCCGCCAAGAGAAACGCCATGCGCACTTGGTTCATGGTCAGGAAGGCCATGTCCGATGCAAACTCGCCGACCGCCCACGGCAGGCTGAGCAGGCTTGGAACGATGTTCGGCAGGGACGTGGTCGCCGCAAACAGCGTGTTCTCTTTGGCAATCTTCCATATGACCCGCTCGCTCACGCCGCGGCGCAGGCCGGGGAACCTGGCACCCAAGGCCAACCATCGGTCTTCGTTGGCGCTGTCGTTCAAGATTTGCGCCGCAGACGCGGTGGGGTCGGCCGGATCGAAGACGTAGAAGTGCGGAGGGTGGGGGATGCCAGCTTCAGAAAACCCGACTGTGGCCCGCCGAAAGTCCTGCGCCCCGGTGATCCAGATCACCGAATCGGGGACTTGGCCCGCCGGTCCCGGAAACAGGAACTCCACGACGGCATCGCCGAACAATTCGTCGGAGGCGAGCAGGCCGAGCGTGACCGGCTCATCCGCCCGGGCTTGAACGTCCGCCGGATTCAGCATGTGCAAGGCAGATCCAGCGCGGGACAGCAAGCCCTCGGCCACGGGTCTCAATTATAGGTCGTGCCTCTGCCGGCAGGACTGGAGCCTGTCTGCGCCCCGGCGCAACGAAGTGTCCGGGCGGCTGCACCGCTGGCAGCACGGAGCCTCTTCTGGGATGTACCGCACGACGTGGCGGCCACCTGTCGGTACGCATTGGGACATCCCTTCCCATCTCAGCGGCCGCGACTGAGGGCGCCACATCCAGGGCCGCTTGCTGGTAGCCTTGTACCAGCACAGCTTGGTGGGCTTAGCTGGTCCGGGAAGGTCTACTTGCAATCAGGGATAGGGATAGACCAAACCCCACCCTCAGAGCGCTGCATCCTTGCGGGACTCGACATCCGGAAGCTCAACCGAGGCGCTAGCGCTCTGCCGGGCGGCCTGCCGCCGGAGCAGTCCCTCGATGAGCTGGCCGAACTGGCATCCAGTGCCGGAGCCGAGGTGGTCGGCATGGCGCTGCAAACTCGCGAAAAGCCTTCCCCCGCCACCTTGCTAGGCATTGGCAAGGTGCGAGAGCTCCAAGCTTGGGCGGCCGAGGCGCACTGCGACTTCGTGCTCATCGACCGCGACCTGACGCCCAGCCAGCACCGCAACCTTGAGCGAGAGATCGGGTGCCCGGTCCTCGATCGGACCCAGCTGATCCTAGACATCTTCGCGAAACACGCGCGGTCCAAGACCGGTCGCCTGCAGGTGGAGCTGGCCCAATTGGAGTACCTCCTTCCGAGGCTGGCCGGTCGCGGTTCAGAGATGTCGCGCCTTGGGGGCGGCATAGGAACGCGCGGTCCTGGAGAAACCAAGCTCGAGCACGACCGGCGCAAGATTCGCGGGCGGATCGTAAAGCTGCGCAGGGACCTGCGGCGAGTGCGTGCCACAAGACGCCTGCAACGCTCCAACCGCGACTCCGTGCCGGTCCCGACGGTTGCGCTGTGCGGATACACAAATGCCGGAAAGTCGACGCTGTTCAACCGGTTGACACGGTCGCGAGTGGTGGCCGACGCCCGAATGTTCGCCACTCTAGACCCGACGATCCGAAAGCTGCGGACGCCTTCCGGCAAGCCGACCCTACTCTCCGACACGGTGGGCTTCATCCGAGACCTGCCCCCCACTCTGATCGAAGCCTTCGCGGCAACGCTCGAGGAGGTCGGCGAAGCCGCGCTGATCGTGCACGTGGTTGACATCACAGCCGAGAACCGCGACGTGCACACAAGCGAAGTTAACGGCGTGCTCAAGAAGATCGGGGCTGCTCAGGCGCCGCAGATCCTGGTCCTGAACAAGAGTGACCTGAACGATCCTGAGGAAAACGAGCGGCTTGTCGAGGTTGGGCGTGCCGCAGGTTGGGCCCGCGAGGTGGTGGCGGCGTCCGCAAAGACCGGCGCTGGGCTTGACGTGCTGCTTGAAGTGGTCGACGCCGCATTGGCGGAGGGGCTGTACGTCCGGAGGCAGTTCCGCCTGCCATTCCGCGAAGGAGCGGCCCTAGCGGCGCTCTACGAGCACGGCAAGGTCGTAAGCAGACAGGAGGATGCAGAGGGCATCGAGGTCCTTGCAGACGTGACGCCTGCATTGGCTGACCGCATGGCGCGCTTCGAAGCGGGCGTCGGGGCCGCGGCAGATGGCGCGAGCCGCTCTCGCGGCTGACCGCACCCCCAAGCCAACCACTCAGGGCGCTGAGCTGGCGTCCCAGCCCGCATGGGCGGCCGGAAGCCGCTCCTTCCATGGGCAGGCCTGCTCCAGCTGCGCTGCTAGCTGCAGCAGCGTGTCCTCGCGTCCCATCGCCGCCATGATCTGAACGCCCACAGGCAGGCCTTTGGGTGTCCAATGGATGGGTACGGAAGCAGCCGGCTGGCCGGTTGCGTTCGCGATCTGCGTGAACGGCACCCACTCCCGGACGCGCCGGCTGAACAGGCCAAAATCTTCCCGGCCCGGGGGCGGGTGCAGGTGGCCAAGCAGCGGGGGCGGCTCCGCCAGTACGGGCGTGAGCCAGATGTCGAACCGCTCATGGAAGGCGCCGACTATGCGGCCCAACTGTTGCATGGCCTCAAGCGCTGCGACATACTCTGCGCCGGTCAGGGCCGCGCCCCGCCGTCCGAACTCCAATGTCACCGGCTCGACGTCGGAGTCGGTCACCTCGCGCCCCAAGCCTTGGGCCAGCCGCGCAAGCGTCGCTGCCAATGATGAGAACCAGACGGTGGTAAACGCCTTGCGAAAGGCCCTGTCGTCCCACTCGGGACTAGCAGGCTCGACTCTGTGGCCAAGTTGCTCCAAGATCCCAGCAGCAGCCTCGACCGCACGGGCACAGTCCGGGTGGACGGCTCCACCCGCGGGGGAGGCAGTGGTGAACGCCACCCGCAACTCTCCAACAGGCATGTCCAGGGCGTCCAAGAAGCGTCCTTGGAGAGGCGGGGCCCAGTACGGATCGCCCACGTCGGCCCCAGCCGTAGCGTCCAACAGAGCAGCGCTGTCCCGGACCGAGACCGTCACGGCGTGCTCCACAACCAAGCCGCTCATCACGTCGCCGGCATCGGGCCCGAGAGGGTTTCGACCACGAGTCGGCTTGAGGCCGAACAGTCCGCAGCAAGCGGCCGGTATGCGGATCGACCCGCCGCCGTCGCTGGCGTGAGCGATGGGGACTAAGCGGGCCGCAACGGCGGCGGTGGCACCGCCGCTCGAGCCGCCAGGGGTGCGGTCTGGAGCCCACGGGTTCCGAGTCGGACCGAACGCGTGGGGCTCGGTCGTTGCCGTGAGCCCGAATTCTGGGGTGTTGGTCTTTCCGATGCAGATCAGCCCGGCCCGCTTGTGGCGCGTTACGATCTCGCTGTCGTACTGCCTGGGAAGGCTGGCCAAGGCCCGGCAGCCCTCGGAGGTCGGGACCCCCTTGTACGAGGCGCGGATGTCCTTCAGCAGGTAGGGAACGCCTGCGAAGGGTGCCTGAAGGTCGACCTGCGACGCGCGTGCTCGCGCGATCTCGAACATCGGGATGTTGACAGCATTGAGCGTCGGGTTGGCCTGCTCGATGGCCTTAATGGCAGCGTCCACTAACTCGAGGGGCTGGACCTCACGCTCCTTGACAAGCTTGGCCAGAGCTAGTGCATCGTGCGCAGGATCGGTGAAGTCGAAGGCCATTCGATCCATCCTAGCCGCAGCTAGTAACGTCTCCGCCGGACCGCCCTCACACTAGATCAGGGCCAACGCACAACGGGACTGGACCCCATTGGACTGAGTGACGTTGCTTGGCCACCCCGCCCTCCCGCGAAACTCTGCTGCCGAAGCTGGCTGCCTGACTCGTGTAGCGTGACTTCCGTGGCCATCCGGTATTACGGAGCTCGTCGTACCGAGCGCTTCGCTCGCGGCAACCGCGGAGTGCTTTCGCCCGCTCCCGTCGGCCGGCTCGACTCCCTGCTGAATGCCCTAGACAGGGCGGACTCTCTCCCCGACTTGGAACTGACCGGAGCCCGACCACAACGGATTCTTGGCCCTAGGACTGTACGGCAACTGGTGCCCTGACTGCCGTTTCAAAGACGCCGACGCGTAGGACGTGGAAGTGGTGGACCTCCATCGGAGGTGGCTATTGACGCCATTGATGGCTCAGTGCCCTCCGAGCAGATCCAGAGAGCATTGGAGCGCCTGCGCCACGATCCACCGCACCCTGGCATTCTCGTCCGTGTTGGGTGCCTGGGACAGTCAACAGCCGCCTCCACGGCGGCGCGGCAACTCAGTGTGACGGGTCCGGACTTCGAGCGGATCCTCGCCGGTGAGAGCGGCATATCGCCTGACCTGAC
>JAJDWM010000389.1 GCA_022825595.1 Bryobacterales bacterium
CTCCTTACAAGGCCCCAAAATGCTTTAGGTTTGTCCAGAGCTTGCCTCGCAATGCCATGGGCAAGGTGCAGAAGAAGGCGCTGCTGGCCACTTCGGACTAGCAGTCGCAGGCCCTGCCCACCCGACCTGCGCAGACCCACCAGCCGTGTTATCTCCTTCCTTTAATACAAGGGTGGGCACGGCCACTGAATTAAAGGAAGCAGGACACTGGTGACGCCAAACCGACGCTACACAGGTGCCAATCGGACTAGACCGTGGGAACAGCCCCGTCCGTTCCGCTCGTTACTCGAACGCCACGAAGATTGGCGATGACCACGCGATTTCGCCCTCCTCCTCCGGCTCATCGGCGCTGTAGCTTTGCAGGACTCGCAGGTAGTAGAAGCTCTCCCGCGGATTAACGCGAGCCCGAATGCCAGTCTCAGGCCGTGACCAGTCCTGGATCGACACGGTCGGGCCCATCGATGTGTCTTGGTAGTCCTCGTCGCGGAAGAGGAATTCGACGTCCCGCGATCCTCGGCCGTCTTGCCTGTAGACGATGCGATTGTTCTTGATCACCTCGATCCGAAGGATTGGGGAAGTGCCTTGCACCCGCGCGGTGAACTCCGGTGGTCCGGCTGCCGTCACAGCCGCTCCCTGGTGGGCAGCCGCCGTGTGGAAATCAACCACGATGTTGTCGGAGGAAGCGTAAGTCCGGCGATTCCGAAAGGCGTCCATCAAGTCTTGGCGGGTCGTGACGCGATCGGGAACTATGAGGTTGGCATACGAGATGTGGGTCGAGTAGTGGTCGCTCGAGGCGATGAATCCCATCCGGTAACCGACCCCGAGCGCATTCTGCACCAAGCCCCGCTGGTGCGGCGCCAAGCCTGCTTGGCCCCTTCCGGGGGAGCTTGGGATCGCACTTCTGGGAGCGCCCTCTGCCTCGTACGCATTGCGGTCCCCTTGATAGATCTCGGTCACTGGGATCACTTCGTCGTCGCGACGTGACCAGTCCGTTCCCATGGTGGTCGCAGTGGTGTGCGGGATTCCAATTCCCCGCGTACGCCGCAAGTAGGCCCACAGGCGAGGAGGATCGGCGTCGATCAACTCCGGCCGCTCTCGCACGTGCAGACGGGGAACTTTGAGGCTGAAAACGCCGCGTTGGGCGTGGAATACGTTGCGGTGCCCCAAAGGAAAGTTGGGTGTCCGCTCGTAGCCGTACAGTGGCGTGAATCTGCCCGGCACATAGAACAAGTCCGCGTGCTTCTGTGCTCGCCAGAACTGGAATTCGTTGTCGGACTGGGGGTCTTCGGGCTCGTCCGTGTCAAGCCACTGGCCGTAGTTGTGGTCCGACACTCCGAGAAAGTCGAGCTGCGCGGCATTCAGCGCGTAGCGGTAAGCGTCCACCAGCGAGCCGTCGATGGCACCGTCCATCGAGGTCTCCGTGTGCCGGTGCAGATCACCGCGGACAATCTTCCAGACCCGACCGGCAAGCTCTATCCGATGCTCGCGGATTCGGGCTACATCGGCATCCTCGTCATCATGCGTCGGAATGTAGGAATCCGCCGCGCTTGGCCGAAACGGCTCAAGATCGGGAATGCCGCGCTCACCCGGAATGTCCCGCCCGTCGATCGTCATGACGGAAACATGGTGGCGCCGGGGCAAGCCGACGGGCAGTCGGCGACCGTCCCCGACAACAGCTGCGACCAGCGAGCCCCCTTTCGCAGGGGCAGTGGCGGACATGGTGTCGATCCGCCCCGTGCTTGCCGTCAGCAGCACTGGCACGATCCAGTCTCCCCCGGCCCACGTCGTGGCGTAGATGTCGAACAAGTGCCCTGCGTAGCGGCCTGATCCACGCCATTGGTGACGCAGCAGGACCCAGACGTTGCCGTCCCCGTCTTTGGCGAGCCTCGGGTTCTGGAACAGCCTTCCATTGAGGTAGGGCGCCGCGTTGACGGTCGGCGACCGTGCCGGCTGGTGCCAGCGGCCATATTCGAACACGGCGATGCGAGGTGTCCGGGAATTTCTGGGGTCATAGATCCGTTGCCCCTGCTTGAGCCGGATGCCGTGCAGCGGATTCGCGTAGCCGAAGTCCTTGCCCCAATTCTCCTGGCCCTCTTCCCAGGCGACCCAGACCCGGCCCGACCGATCCACGGCCACGTCTGCTCTCATTTCGGCAAACGGCGTTGCCGAGACCTCCATCGTGCTGCCGGCGTCTTCTTGGGCCACTCGCCTCAACATTAGGTCGAAGCCATTCGATCGGTACGCGTCCCAAGCAACCCAAGCACCGCCGGAGGCGTCGACCGCCACTGACGGCTCCCAGTCGTCCTCGGGCGAGGCGGTGATGTTGCGCTCTGGCCCCCACTCCTTCCCGTCGAAGTGTCGGACGAGAATGTCGCTCTGAGGCAGGCCAGACCCGGGTGGGTCGCGAAATCCCGCCCAGACCACGTAGACCGCCCCGTCCGGCGCGGTCGCCACGTCGTGGAAGGCATCTGGCCGCGGATCGGAGCTGATCTGCACTGGCGGTGACCAGCCGTCTCCATCGGAGCGGCGGGCAAAGATGTCAAAGTTCCCCGAGCCGAGTACTCGCTGGTGTCCGTACACGCACCAGACCTGCCCGGCGGCGTCCTCCGCCAGCTTGACGCGAAAATGATCCCCCGGTGCAGTGACGGGCGAGGGCTTGGACCAGCTTCGGCCGTCCGGGCTATTCGCGACCATCACTTGGTCAGCCCCTTTTAAGTAATCGCCGTCCTTCTCAACCGTCTTGAAAGCTACCCAAGCAAGCCAGAACTCGCCGGCCCTTGTTCGGAGCAGCGCAGGCGAATCATTCTCACTCTCTGACGACGAAATCCTCAGTGCGTCGGGGACCCGCTCAATCGCGACGTCTCCGCGAAGCTCTGGAGGCAGAAGGAGTGTTCCGTAGGGCAAGTCTCCTGGAACGAATGTTGTGTCACCCCTTCGGGTGAAGAACGTGAACGGCCTCGACTCCGGTCCGGTAAGGGACAGTATGATGCCCGGACTGGCGACATTCCCTCCTACAGACTGCGTGACTACGTCCCAACGGTCCGGCCGCCTCAACCGATCGTCATCGTGGATGTGCCATCCCAGCATGCCCCTCAGCGTGCCGGGATCGGGGACTCCGCCATTCCAAACTTGGCCGTGCGTTGGATTCTTGACGGCAAACGTGACCTTGTATGCCGCTCCTAATGCGGCAGCTGGCCAGACCGCAACTGCCAGAAGCGTGCCGCTGGCCAGTCCGGCAACGAGTCTTGGCCACAGCCGGTGGCCAGTCGTGCTGGGCAGAGTCGTGTTCTTAGTGCATTCTTGATCCATCGCGGACTAGCATCGTCCCACACTCCGGGCCGTCCGCGAGGCCATTCGCGAGGGTAAGGGCAACATCGCGTGCATTGGGCATTTCCGCGCCTCTGCCCCGGCCCGGGCGAGTCGCCGCGCGGCGAACGCCGTGCTTCGTCCCGCGAGTGCTTCAAGCTCGGGCCGACGCGCGCGATACGTGCCATCCTTGTGCCTGACGACAGTCCCTGGCGGTCCGGGCCACTCGGCGCAATAGGAACTGCCCCTTGACCATCATTGCAAGACTTGCGATCATATGGGAAATAAACATGGTGAAGTGTGCGGATCGATATGAAAGGCTACCGAAACTATGAGTGATGCCTCGGACCCCTCACTGGCGGTTACCGGAGGCGAGACTGCCGCCTTGACTAAGATCGCGGGACCGCTCTCGCGGGGCCGAACCTCGATTGAAGCTGTCGTGGCGGATTTCAAGTCCCGTGAGGCCACGCCCGGCTCACCTGTGGCCGCGATGCGCACCCAGCGGGCCCGGGATGCGCGCTTCGAGGGGTTCCCGCCGGACGTCGACCCGCGCCTTCGGTCCGCACTGGCCTCTCGGGGCATCACTCGCTTGTACGTGCACCAGTCCCAGAGCCTCGCTCATGTCAAGGCCGGTCGCAATGTGGTTGTCGTCACTCCCACGGCCAGCGGCAAATCGCTGTGCTACAACCTCCCGGTCCTCAACGACCTCGCGGCGGATCCCTCCAAGTGCTCCCTATACCTGTTTCCCACGAAGGCGCTGGCCGAGGACCAGCTAGAAGAGTTCAACCAGATCGGCCGGTCCCTGGGCCCCGATGTCCGGGCGCATACCTATGACGGGGACACGCCGTCCGACGCTAGGGGGGCAGTGCGCAGGCGCGCGAATGTGGTGTTCAGCAATCCCGACATGCTGCACGCCGGTGTGCTTCCCCATCACACCCGCTGGGCGCGCTTCTTCGAGCAACTCACCTTCATAGTGATTGATGAGCTGCATGCCTATCGAGGGGTATTCGGCAGCCATCTCGCGAACGTCCTGCGACGACTCAAACGCATCGCCGCGTTCTACGGGTCCCGACCGCTCTTCGTGTGCTGTTCGGCGACGATCGCCAACCCGAAGGAGCATGCCGAGGCCGTTACCGAGGAAGAGTTCACGGTTGTTGACGACAACGGGGCTCCGTGCGGTGAGAAGCACTTCGTCTTCTACAACCCGCCGATTGTCAACGAATCGCTGGGCATCCGCAGAAGCTACGTGAACGAGGCGTACCGCGTAGCCAGGATGTTCCTGGACAGCCAGCGGCAAACGCTCGTGTTCGCCAACAGCAGGCTGGTGACGGAAATCCTGACGAAGTATCTCAAGGAGCGTGTGCGCCGGCGCTCTGGCCAGCCACCGCCTGTGAGGGGCTACCGCGGCGGTTACCTGCCCCGGCAGCGGCGCGAGATCGAGCGTCAGCTCCGGACCGGCGAGCTTCTGGGAGTCGTTTCGACCAATGCCCTAGAACTGGGCATTGACGTTGGATCCCTGGACGCTGTTGTGCTCGCGGGCTATCCCGGGTCGGTCTCCTCCACATGGCAGCGCTCGGGCCGGGCCGGTCGCCGCAGCGATGTCTCGGTAGCCGTCCTCGTCGCCTCGTCCGCTCCTCTGGACCAATACGTTGTGGGGCATCCCGAGTTCTTCTTCGACGCATCACCGGAACACGCGCACATCAACCCGGACAACTTGGAGATTTTGGTGAACCACCTCAAGTGCGCGGCCTTCGAACTCCCGGTCCAGGACGAAGAAGACTTCGGACCACACCCTGCAGGGGAACTCTGCGAGTTTCTTGAGGAGGTCGGCGTCGTGCACCACGCAGGTGGTGCGTGGCACTGGACCTCCGAATCCTATCCGGCCGATGCGATCAGCCTGCGCAAGGTCACAAGCGACAACTTTGTCGTCGTGGATCCGGCAGGAGGTGCCCGCGTGATCGGCGAGGTTGCGTTCACGGCGGCCCTGACGACTCTGCACGAGAAGGCGATCTACATGCATGACGCCCGTCTGTACCATGTCGATCGCTTCGAGTACGAAGAGCGCAAGGCGTATGTGACGCCGGTGGCGTGCGACTACTACACCGATGCGATCGAGTATGTGGAAGTAGAGCCCCTAGAGGTCTTCGACAATGAGCACTTGGGGTGCGCCGCCGCGCGCAACGGCGAGGTGCGGATCACCCGGCGGGTGGTTGGATTCAAGAAGATACGCTTCCACACGAACGAGAATGTGGGCTCTGGAACTCTGTCGATGCCGGAGCAGGAGATGCACACAACGGCCTTGTGGCTGCGCTTCCCGGACAGATTCCTGTCGTCGCTGCACTACTCCAAGACTGAGACGCGCGACGGTCTGATCGGACTGGGCAACGTCCTGCGGACCGTTATGGCCGTGACGCTGATGTGCGATCCGCGGGACATTGGCGTGTCGTCGCGCAGCTCGCACTCCTCTGCCGACGATCCATTGGAGCCCGAGATCTTCCTGTTCGACAACTATCCGGGCGGCATCGGCCAAAGCGGACCGGCGTTTCGTCTGCGGGAGAAGCTTGCTGTCAGAGCTGGGGATCTCTTGGCGGAGTGCCCTTGCAGGTCGGGCTGTCCGAGGTGCGTCGGTGCTCCCGGGGAACTGGACGCCATGGCCAAACAGGTTGCCAAAGACTTGTCCGCATCACTTGCCGAGCATTCGGGTCCTAGTGCGGACGACGACCGCAGCAAGGCGCTGGGAGACGGTGGTTCCGTGGCC
>JAJDWM010000061.1 GCA_022825595.1 Bryobacterales bacterium
GTGAACTTCATTCCGCGGTTCTGCTCATTCCGGAGCGACCCCAGTGAATTCTCCTCCGTGATCAGCAGCTACGCTCTAGCACCAAGCTTGACCCGGCACCTTCCTGCACGCGCCAGCCATCCGGCACATAGACGCTCGCGAATCGCGGCTCATCCGATGTGGCACTCAGGTCTGGCCGGGCCGAGTCCGGCATCTGGCCGACAGCCCGTACTCGCGCGGTGACCGCTTCGGTCGGCCGACCCTGGTGGCAATACCCGAACCGCTTCCGGTGCACGTCATCGAATCGGCCCGCTTGCTCGCACGGGACCTCCAGCTCGTAGGACTGGCCCTCGTAGCGCATGTCCAGCGACCTGGTCAGCGCGAGTGCGGGAAAGCCCTCCGCTTGCATGTCTGCCCTTGCGGCACTCTCTAACCGGCCGAATGCGGCATCGACGTCTCTGTTGAGCACACTCGCGGAGTAGTCCCTAACGCAGTCCGCAACGAGCATTCCTAGCGCGGAGAGCACACCCGCATGAGCAGGAACGACAACGCGCTCGATCTCGAGCGAATCGGCGAGTTCGCAGGCGTGCAGAGGGCCAGCACCGCCGAAGCTGATCAGTGCATAGTCTCGCGGTCTGTGGCCGCGCTCGACGGAAACCGACCGGATCGCCCGTTCCATCCTGGCATTGGCCGCGCGGACGATCGCCAGCGCGAGGTCCCCCGACGACACACCCGCACTGTGGCTCGTCTTCATCGCAAACTCGCGAGCGCGGTCAGCGTCCAGGCGGATCGTCCCGCTCGGGAATGAGCCGGCATCAATGCGGCCAAGCAGCAGGTTCGCGTCAGTGACCGTGAGCTCTTCCCCCACGCCATAGCAAACGGGTCCGGGAACTGCCCCGGCGGACCGAGGACCGACCCGCAGAGCCGCCCCTTCGTCGATGCGGGCGATTGACCCGCCACCGGCGCCGGTCGTGACGATGTCGAGCATTGGGACCCGGACCGGGAGCCCGGCCGCTGACCCCTCTGTGGTGTAAGACAGCGCCCCGTCATAAAGGGATACATCTGTGGACGTGCCACCCATGTCCAGGCTAATGAAGCGATCAATGCCTAGGGTGCGCGCCACGGCGGCCGCGCCCACCACACCGCCCGCCGGGCCAGACAGTACGGTCCGCACGGCCTGAGACGTCGCCTCCGAGACCGAGACCGATCCGCCGTTTGATTGGAAGATCCGGAGGCGGGCTCTTGGCAGTGCCCGATCCAAGGACTGCATGTAGCGTCCCACCAAGGGCGAGACATACGCGTTCACAACCGTCGTTGCGGCTCGCTCGTATTCCCGGTATTCGGGTAGGATCTCCGACGACAACGAGACCTCGAAGCCCGCCTCTCGCAGCGTCTGCCCGACCAATCGCTCATGCTCGGGGTTGGCATAGCTGTGGAGGAGGCAGACCGCGACCGACTCGGCTCCGGCAAGGGAACGCATGAGGCCTTCCAGATCGGAGCGCTGAAGCGGCCGCAGCACTGAGCCGTCGCTGAGAGTGCGTTCGCTTACGCCGAAGCGAAGCGTTGCAGGAACAATGCTGGGTCTCCGCACAGGCGTCCAGTCGTATAGGGACGCCCGGTTCTGCCGGGCAAGCTCCAGGAGGTCCTCAAAGCCCTTGGTGGTAACAAACGCTGTCCGCGCGCCAGTGCGTTGCAGGAGGGCATTGGTCGCGACAGTTGCCCCGTGGATAATCTCAGCGGGCGCGAAGTTCGCCAGCCCTTCCAAGATCGCGGATGCCGGGTCGTGTGGCGTTGAGCGGACCTTCAGGCTTTGCAGCGCAGATCCATCCCAAGCAATGAAGTCGGTGAAGGTCCCGCCGCAGTCGACGCCCACTCGCATGGCCAGAGCGCGGAACCGCCGAGGCTTGGCGGATCGCGATCCACCAGTCTAGTGGGGTCCTCGGTGCTTGCCCCGCGTGCGAACATTGGTGGTTGGCCCTACCCCATCCGAGGTAGTGTGTCCGCGCGCTCCGCCGGCTCTCGGGGCGGCTGTCGCGTGCGTCTACAGTCGCTTGGCCCGGTAACTCAAAGCGGGCCTATCGCGCCAAGTGGAGTAGGGCCGGTTTCCGGCATGAAGGACTGGACAGGATCGCGCTACCGCATCCTTGAGCCGCTTGGATCAGGCGGGATGGGGGAAGTGTACAAGGCTGAGGACACGCGTCTCAAGCGAGTCGTTGCGCTCAAGCTCCTCCCTCGGGCCGTCGCCGGTACAGGCGAAGCGGTCGAACGCTTTGAGCGCGAGGCGCAGGCGGCTGCGTCCTTGGACCATCCGAACATCTGCACTCTATACGAGATTGGCCAGCACGACGGGGATGCTTTCCTCACCATGGCCTTCGTCGAGGGGGAGTCCCTGGACCGGCGGATTGAGCGTGGCCCCCTCTCTCTTGAACTCGCCTGCGAGATCGCTAGGCAGACGGCCGAAGGCCTCGCAGCGGCGCACGGTGCGGGTGTGGTCCACCGCGACATCAAACCGTCGAACATCATGCTGGGCGAAGACGGTGCCGGGAAGGCCCTGACCAAGCTGCTCGACTTTGGACTGGCGCGCCTGTCGGGGGCGAGCGACCTCACGCAAGCGGACTCGAGGATGGGGACCACGGCCTACATGTCCCCGGAGCAGGCGCTCGGGGAGGGGGTGGACGCACGGACGGACCTTTGGTCGCTGGGCGTCGTGCTCTACGAGATGGTCACTGGCCAGCGGCCGTTCAAGGGCGACTACGACCAAGCCATTCTCTACTCGATCCTGAATGAGGAACCCGAGCCCGTCACCGCGCTTCGGACAGCCGTGCCGCTGGAGCTTGAGTGGATCATTGACAAGTGCCTCGCCAAGCGGCCCGGGGAGCGCTACCACGATGCGCGCGAGCTGATCGTAGACCTCGAGAGGTTGCGCCTGCGCAGCGAGGCGGGCAAGACGAGGATGCAGCCGATATCGGCCGGGCTCGGGGAAGCCCCGCCTGAGGTGAAGGCCGAGCCCCTGACGTCCGGGCCGGTCCCCCGGCGGGCTCTGCTGCCCTTGGGGGGCGCCGTCGCACTGGTGTTGGCCTTCGCGGCCGGATGGTGGACGGGCGGTCCTGCGCCGGAAGCATCGGACGAGGTCAAGAGATTCACGCTTCGGCCGACCGAGAGCTTTGGCGATGGTCAGGCAATTCTCAGCGCGGCGATTTCCCCTGACGGCCGAAACATCGCGTTCACGACAGGCGGTTCGGGCGGTTCGGTCTGGATCCAGCCCTTGGATCAGTTTCAGCCGTACAGGGTTGACGGGATCGTCGGGGCCCGCCACATCTTCTGGTCCCCCGACTCAAGCGAGCTGGGCTACGCTACTGCGGCCGGCATCGGGAAGGTTGCGCTGCGCGGACTGGGAGTGACCCAACTAGTCTCGCTGGATTCGGTGGGCGGGGCCAGCCTCTGTGCGTGGTGCCCAGCCGGCCAGTTCATCGTATTCTCCTCACCGAGGGGCGATCTGAACCGCATCTCTAGCTTGGGCGGCGCGCCGCGCCCTTTGGTCTCGGAGGCCGAGGAGCGTCGGCGACGGGGCATGGTGAGCGGGATGACGTGTTTCAGCGACGCGAACGGCGAAGATGTGCTGCTGTACTCCGTTCACACCTGGGACTCAGACACGGTGTTTGCGAGGCGTCTGTCAGGAGGGGAAGCTGGGCCGCCAGTGACCCTCGTCGACGGTGCCGAACCGAGCTACTCCCCGACGGGACAGCTGCTGTACCGGCCGGAATGGATGAAGCCGGCCCTGTGGGCGGTCGACTTTTCCGCGGAGCACCTATCGGTTATCGGAGAGCCATTCGTGGTTGCCCCGAACGCGCACAGCACTACGGTCTCTGGGGACGGCAGCTTGGCCTACCTTGACAGCCCTCACACAGGTCGCATGGCCTTGGAGTGGGTTGGTCCGGATGGGCAGTCGCTCGGAAGCATCGGTAAGCCTCAGGAATGGGTCATGGGCCCCCGGATCTCCCCGTCTGGCGATCAGGTGCTTGTCACGGCCGGAACAGGCCGGCAACTCGACCTCTGGGTGCACGAGACCGAGCGACCCGTCGTGCGCCGACTCTCCTTTGACGACGACGAAGAGACAGGTGCGGTTTGGGCGCCAAGCAGCGACGGTGTTCTGATCTCAAGGCGTGGGTCGACCGATCTCCTGCTGGTGTCGGCCGGGGGCGGGCGAGCCACGGAGGTGATCTACTCGGACAAAGATGGCGCGGTCGTCACGCCAATGGATTGGTCCAAGGACGGCCGCTACATCTTGGTGGAACGTCGCGCAGGTGCCCGGCCAGCTGTGCCTGGCGAGGACGGACGACCCGCCGGGCGCCGGGCGGCAGTTGGGTACCTTGTGCCGACGGACGAAGCCGACGCTCTGGAGTATCGAGAATTCCTGCCTGCAGGGCCTTACTTCGTAGACGATGTTGTGTTCTCTCCTGACGCCCGCTACGTGGCCTATCAGAGCAATGAGTCAGGGTCGGCGGAAGTCTACATCTCCAGCTTCCCCGACGCAGGCCAGCGATGGCAGGTAACGACCGGCGGAGGACGACTCCCAAGATGGAGTCCCGACGGGACCACGCTTTACTTTCTCCAGAACTTCTCTCTCTACGGGATCGAAGTGGACTTGAGCGCCGGCCTCCAGCTCGGATTGGCCCAGCGGCTCTTCTCCCGCGATCGGTTCTTGAACACCCGCAGGTTTTCTGCCTATGATGTCGGACCTACGGGCCGCTTTGTCGTGCCGGTCACGGTCGGCGCGCCAAGCCTGCAGGAGATACGGGTAGTCTTGAACTGGCTGGCCGACTTCGAGCGGCCCTGAATCCGGATCAGTCCACTTCGCGCTTCTCGGCCATGCCGAAGCTCTGGGGGACGGGTCGGTCGAGGAGTTCTGGCTGTGTGCCAAGTACCGTGACGTCCAAGAAGGCCTTCACGCGCGCACCGTACTCGCGGAAGCCGCCCAAGTCTTCGAACGGGCCCGGGATGTCGGGAGCGCAATAGGCGACGACGTCCAGTCCGCGGTTTATGCCGATGTAAACGGCCCGCGCGGCGTGCGATCGTTGGGAAATGATCGTGAAAGCCTCCAGCCCCTCGAGAGTGTGAGCCCGGACCACAGAGTCCAGCGTGCGCAAGCCGCCACCGTCCTCAGTAATGGACTCTGCGGGTACATCCCGAGCTACGAGGTCGCGCTTCATCGCGACAGGCTCGTCGTAGTACTTGCTCGGGTGGGAGCCGCTAACGATGAGGCGCTCGACCCTTTCGGCATGATAGAGGTCCGCCGCGGCCTCAATGCGGCCCAGGTAGAACTCGTTCAGCCCGGTTCCGCGGTGGCGCGATGTGCCCAGCACCAGCCCTACTTCCCGTGTCGGGACTTCCTCGAGACTGGCGAAGAGGCGCGGGGCGGCGCTGTGCTCCACGTGCCAATGTATGGCGAGGACACTGCCGACGGCGACGGCGCCCAAGCATGCCAACCACAAACAAGCTCTAGCGAGCGTCTCACGGCTTGACAGCCCCATGTGCCCACCTCTTCCTTCGGACGACCCGGTCATTATAGCTGTTGCGGGCCACTGGCTTGGCCGGTCCGGCGCCATGCAGCGCCCGACTCCCCAAGCATAGGAGGCAGGGCATCGGCCAGGCGCATCCATGGAATCTAGGCAAGGGCGGGGATACAATCAGCCCGTGCGAAACGCCGCGACTATTCTCGCCTTCATGCTCGCAGTAGGGTGCACGGGTTCCGGCCCTGGACCGAACAGCGATCCACGCCCGAATTTCCTGGTCCTCTTGGTGGACGACCTGGGCTGGACGGACCTTGGCTGTTATGGAAGCGATTTCTACAAGACTCCGAACATCGACAGGCTCGCCTCGGACGGCGTCCGCTTCACTCACGGTTACGCAGCCTGCACCGTCTGCTCGCCGACTCGGGCGGCCCTGATGACGGGGATGTACCCAGGCCGGACACGCGTGACGGACTTCATCACTGGCCATCAGCGGCCAGACGCCCCGCTGAAGCCCCCTGACTGGACAATGCGCCTCGAGCACCGACACACCACGCTTCCCGAGGCCCTCGCCGCCGAGGGGTACCGCACCGCCCATGTTGGGAAATGGCACCTGATGCCCCGGCTCGAGCCGGACGCGATGCCCGAATATGCCCCTGAACGGCATGGCTTCGAGGTCAACATCGGCGGCAACGAGTGGGGTGCCCCCGGCAGCTACTTCCACCCGTACTCCTCACGTTCAGGCGATCGCGCCGTTGCGCCGCTACCTGAGGGCGGCACCGAGGGGGACTACCTGACCGACCGCCTCACAGACGAGGCCATCAAGGTGCTGGAGGAGTTTGCCGCCGAACCCTTCCTGCTGTACTTCCCCTACTACAACGTCCACACTCCTATACAGGCTAGGGAAGAGGACCGGGCGATGTTCGAGTCGGCCGTCGATCCGTCCAAGCGGCACCGAAACCCGGTCTACGCGGGCATGCTGGCCGCCGTCGACCGCAGCGTGGGACGGCTCCGGTCCAAGCTAGAGGAGTTGGGGATCGCGGACCGGACGGTAATCGTCTTCACTGGGGACAACGGAGGCCTCGACCGTCAAGGCCCCGACGGACGGATGGGACATCCGACCGAGAATGCGCCCTTGCGGTCCGGCAAGGGGTCTGCGTACGAGGGCGGTGTGCGCACTCCCACGATCTACTTCTGGCCGGGGGTCACACCCCAAGGGAGCATCTCGCAGCAGCCTGTCATCACCGTCGATATCTACCCAACCGTGCTTGAGATCGCCGGTGTCTCGGGTGATGTGGACCACAACGGGTCCGTGGACGGTGTCAGCCTCGCCGGACTGCTAAGCAATCCGCAGGGAGAGATCGAGCGCAGTTCACTCTATTGGCACTACCCCCACTACCACAATGGCGGGGCCACGCCGCACTCTGCGATCCGCGACGGGGACTGGCGGCTCGTGCACTTCTACGAAGACAACCGAGTCGAACTGTATGACTTGGCCTCCGATGTTGGAGAGATGCGCGACCTTGCGTCCGAATTGCCCGCCAAGGCTGCGGAACTGCGGGCCAAGCTGGATTCCTGGAGGGCCGAAGTCGACGCGCAGGACCCGCTGCCGAACACCGACGCGACAACCGCGCGCCGACCGTGACCAGCGCGTGCCGAATCAGCGGCTGTGAATCCGGACGTGGTCCCGGCGGACCGCGGCAAGGTTGACGGCCCCTATCTGGACCATATCCCTGGCAAGTTCGGTCTGCAGCATTTCCACGACCTTCTGTACGCCCGCCCGGGCATAGGCCGCCAAGCCCCACATCACTGGGCGGCAGACCAGAACGGCGCTGGCTCCGAGCGCAATCGCCTTAAGCACGTCGCCTCCCCTGCGGAAGCCGCCATCGACTAGGACAGGGATGCGGCCACCTACCGATTCGGCCACAGTAGGCAGCAAGGCCATCGGATCCGCATGACCCTCGGCTGCGCGCGAGCCATGGTTGGACACGACGACGGCGGCAACTCCGCGCCGAGCGGCCTCTGCAGCGTCCTGTGCGTGCATGATTCCCTTGAGCACTACAGGCGCGTCCAAGGCGGCATTGAGCCGGTCTACCGTGTCCCAGCCAACGCGGGCCGGGCGATCGCCAGCGGCATCTCCCAGCGTTAGGCAGATTGCGGCCGCTCCCGCCGCGTCGGCTTCGCGGGCACGGGCGATCAGTGCGCCCTCGTCGCGGTCCGGATAGAGTTGGCGCCAAGCGCCCGGGGCCACCTTGACAGTCTCTGAGAACGGCGTTCCGCTTCCCTCGGCAGAGACGATTGTTGCCTGCGCGGCCGCCGCCCCAGCGGCCGTCTCGCGCTCGCCCGCCGGGTGAAAGTCGGACTGGCGTGAGGCCGGCCCGACCAAGATCGGAGCGAACATCTGAGTGCCGAGAAGATCGAGCGACACGTCTAGCGCCTTGGTGTTGACCATCATTCTTGGGCGGAATGTGATGCGGTCGAGCGCCGCCCGATCCCCCCCAGCGATGCGCTCGAACGCCCGCGCGCTGAGACTTTGGCGGGCTGCGGCCTCAAGTCCTGGAACGCTCTCGAACTCGTCCAGTGGCGTCACTCGCCGGCGGGGCCTAGCAGTCTCTTGGGGCGCAATCTGGGCCCTCAGGCAGGGAGACGCAGCCACGAGCGACGCTAAGGAAGCCAGTGCCTTGCGGCGACTGGGCACCCAGTGGCTCACGGAAAGTCCGTTCTGACGACCGCGCCCGTAGCGGACGCCACGTCTGAGACGCCGCAGTTCGCCATCGCCTGCAGCAGTTCGGACTGCACGATCTCAAGCACCCTGGCGACTCCTGGCGCTCCGAATGCGGCCAATCCCCAGCGGGGCACTCGCCCCAGGCAAATGGCCGACGCTCCCAGCGCGAGTCCCTTCAGGACATCGCTACCTCGCCGGAAGCCGCTGTCGATCAGCACAGGGATGCGGCCCGCCACCGCATCGACGATCTCGGGGAGCACTTCCAATGACGAGGGCGCGTAATCGAGCGTGCGGCCGCCATGATTCGAGACCACGACGCCGTCCACTCCGTGCTCGATCGCAAGCAGTGCATCCTCACCCGTGAGGATTCCCTTGGCCAGCATCGGGACGCGCACCATCGTGCGCAGCTCCTCGAAGAACTGCCACTCGTACCACATCCGACTGGATGTGAAGCGGTATCGGCCAGCACTGCCGCTGTAACGGGGAGGGCGTCTCGGTCTCAGCGAAAGATTGCGGTCATGGACCGTGCGATCGTAGTAAGTAGCCTGTTGGTCGATTGTGACCACGATGGCTTGAGCTCCCGCTGCCTGGGCTGCTTCCAACGGCTCGCGATTCTGCTCGAGCTCCTCGCGAGCGTAGAGCTGAAACCACAGCGGTCCGCCGTCTGCCTTGGCGATGTCGGGAAACGGCATGCTGGAGACGTGGCTGACGATCATCGGGGTCTCGCCAGCACGCCGGCAGCCCTCGTACGTGGCGGTCTCCATGTCGGGGTGCAGCACCCCATGTGCTGCTGACGGGGCGAGCATCAGCGGAAACGCCATAGGTGTGCCAAGCACGCTCGTCGTCGCATCCGGGGCCGTCTCGTCGCCCACTCCGCGCAGGACGAGCTTGACCCACTGAAACGCCTCACGGTTCCGGCGCAGGGTGAATTCGCTGCCGCCACCGCGGGCGGTGTAGTTGTAGGTAGCTCGATCCAGCTTCTCGAAGGCCACGTCTTCGAAGTCGAATACGTCGCGCATCTCGTCCAATCCGGGGACTCGGTCACGCAGCCGGTACGGGTCGAGCTGGGCCCCTAACCGGCGCGATCCCGTCAGGAACGAAGCAAGGCCGACAAGAGCCTTTCGGCGGGATAGCCCGCCCTGCCACCGTGACTCCGAGTCTCTCATTCCGTTACAGTGCCCGACGACTCGAGCATGGGGCCAGCGAAGCATCACCCCGAGGGTTCGCGGATGATTGTATCCGATCGGGGGTAGGCGTGGACTGTGCAGCGCGGCTTCGCGCGTCCGCGTGGCGCGCAAAGAAGGGACGTCGATTTGGGGACCGTACGCCCGCAGACTCGGTCTGGAACGGGATCGCCGGAAGGCATGCGGGGACCCGTCTTTCAGGAGGCCCGATTCCACCTGCCATGGGCCGTCCGCTGCCCGGCTCCTGCAATTCGGAACGGCGTCTTGGACTGCGGCGACGCAGGAAACGTCGGAACGTGCGACGTCCCGTTCTCGGCGGGACTGCCTCGGCTCGTCCGCTCCTGCTGGCGGATCAGCGCTCGCTCGCGAAGCGCTCCAGAAACACGCGGGCAAATGCCTCGCCTGCTTGCACCATCCCGACCGTGTTGGCATGGATGTTGCCCTCGTGGCGCGGCAGGTCTCGCAGAACTACCGCGGCGGCGTTCGCGATCCTCTTGCCGACATTCGTCTGCGCCACCAGCACGTCGTAAGC
>JAJDWM010000757.1 GCA_022825595.1 Bryobacterales bacterium
GTATTGAACTGGGCAGCCAAGTCCCGGGACGAGGAAGGCAGGCTCCTTCTCGACTCGAATCCCTTCAAGGGCATGACGACTCCCCGGGAGAAGAACCCGAACCGCGTGATTGTATCCGAAGATGAGTATCAGGCGCTACTCCGAGTGTCCCGCAAGGTCGGCTTGCGGTTTCATGTTGCGCTTGTACTGGCCCACGAGACTGGTCACCGCATCGGCGCCATTCGCCAGCTTCGGTGGTCTGACATCGACTTCGAGGACAGGAGCATCCTGTGGCGCGCGGAGCACGAAAAGACCGGTTTCGAGCATCGAACGCCGGCGACCACCGAGGCTCTCACCGCATTGCGAGAAGCGCAAGGCACCAATCCCGACGTCGGGAACACTCCGGTTCTGTCCGCGTCCACCGACAAATCTAGGTGTGCGGGCGCGTCGCTGCTCCGAGACTGGTGGAACAGGGCCGAGAAGCTGGCGGAGCCGGAGCCGAAGCGAGGTCGCGGATGGCACTCACTGAGACGCAAGTTTGCCTCGGACCTCCTGAACCAGCCGCTTAAGGTGCTCTGCCAGCTTGGAGGATGGCGGGATGCTCAGACGGTGCTGCGCTGCTACCAGCAGGCTGACTCGGTACAACTCCGGAAGGCTTTGGAGGGCCGCCCGAGGGCTCACGGCCGATCCTGAGTCAGTTTGGCGCGAGCAATGGGTGGGAACGCAACGGAGACGATTCGGCAAACTCAGCGAAAACAAAGGGATGGAGACCGGCCCGCGTCTGCTGGGGGAGCAGAAGCGGGCGCTGATCCACGAGGCCGTCACGGGCCGGTTCGATGTACGCACCGGTCAGGCCTATCCGGCCTACAAGGACTCCGGCGTTGAGTGGCTGGGGGAGGTGCCGGAGCAGTGGGAGGTAGTGCCGGGACGCACGTGCTTCCGAGAGAAGAGGAAGGAGCTGAACTCGGGCCTTCGGGAGAAGGTAGTATTGTCCCTCAGCTATGGTCGCATCATAGTAAGACCTCCTGAGAAGATTCACGGTCTCGCGCCATCGTCATTCGAGACTTACCAGATCGTTGATCAAACTGACATCGTGGTTCGCCCAACAGATCTGCAAAACGACTGGAACAGCCTTAGGTTTGGCATCAGCCCGCACCGTGGAATCATCAGCAGTGCCTACATGTGTCTGCGCACACACGATTGTTTGGTCCGCAAGTACGGCTACTTGCTGCTTCACACCTACGACCTCATGAAGATCTTCTACGGACTTGGGTCTGGACTACGTCAGAACCTAGGCTGGTCCGATTTCAAGTTTCTTCCCTGTTGTGTTCCGCCCCTCCTCGAGCAATCCGCCATCGCCCGCTACCTCGACCATGCCAGCAGCACCACAGACCGCACGATCGAACTCATCCAACGTCAGATCGCTCTTGCCCACGAATACCGCACCCGCCTCGTCTCCGATGTGGTCACTGGCAAGCTGGATGTTCGCGAGGCCTCGGCAGAGCTTCCTAGAAGCGGAACCGGTCGAAACCGGGAGCCGGTGCGCTAAGATTCAAGCTCAATCGGATGCATGGACGGCCTAATGCCCGGTTACCGTGGGGGTGAGCCAGATCATGACGCACTGGAACACATGTCCGGCGGTCGAACGCAACCCACGCAAGATCAGCGGGGCTTGGGCCTTCACCGGAACGAGGGTGCCGGTATACGCCCTTTTCGAGAATCTGGAGAGCGGCGCGACCCTGCAGCAGTTCTTGGAGTGGTTTCCCGAGGTCAAGGCGTGGCAAGCGAAAGCGGTTCTCAACCACGAGACTGAGTACTTCAAGACAACGGCCTAAACGTGAGAAGCCGGTTCGACCACGGGACTCCGGTGCCGGTTCGGCGCCATCTTCCGGAACATCGGGTGGACAGGTAGGCCGAGAACGGTTGGGAGATGCTGGAAAACGGCGAACTGATACAGCGAGCCGAAGAGGATTGCTGCGAAGTCATGGTGACGACGCACAAGAGCATAAGTGCCAGCAGATTCTCGCCAGGAGACGATTGGCCATCGTCGCTCTCATGGGCACGGCATGGCCTAGGATTCCGCGCCCCCTGGTGGGGATTCGCCCAGCCATCGAGGAAGCCCGGCGAGGAGAACTGAGGGAAGTCCCGATCCCGCGCCCTACGTGACCATGACCACCGACCTTACCGAACGCGGCCTTGAACGCCTCATCTGCAAGGTACTGACCGGCGACCCATGCGATCCGCCTTCCGGCCGCACCGTCGCTGAGCCCTCCCTTGGATACCGCGGCGTTGGTTGGTCCCCTGGCAACAACCACGACTACAACCGCGAGTACTGCGTCGATCTAGTTCAGCTGAATGCCTTCCTCCGCACCACCCAGCCCGAAGTCGTTCCCGCTCTGAAACTGCGCGACGACTGCCCCGCTCGCCGCAAGTTCCTGGCCCGCCTCCAGCGGGAGATCAACAAGCGGGGCTCGATCGACCTGCTTCGCAACGGTATCAAGCACGGCCCCCACGACCTCAATCTCTTCTACGGCACACCGTCTGCCGAGAACGAGACGGCCCAGCGACGCTTCCGCCAGAACCGATTCACCGTCACTCGCCAGCTTCGCTACAGCCAGCAGGAGACCCAGCGCTCGCTCGACATCGTCCTCTTTATCAATGGGCTTCCTGTCTTCACCTTTGAGCTCAAGAACAGTCTCACGAACCAGACAGTGCGCGATGCCATCTTCCAGTACAAGCGCGACCGCAGTCCCCGCGAGCCCCTCTTCCGTTTCGGATGCTGCGTGGCGCACTTTGCCGTCGACGAGAACGCGGTCCACTTCTGTACCCATCTTCGCGGCAAGGAGTCGTGGTTCCTGCCCTTCAACCGGGGCTGGCAGGGTGGCACCGGCAATCCGCCCAACCCGGACGGACTTCGCTCCGAATATCTGTGGCGCAAGATCCTTGCCCGCGACAGTGTGGCCAACATTCTGGAGAACTACGCGCAGGTCGTGGCATCGAAGGACGCCAAGACCGGAGGGAAGAGGCGGGTCCAGATCTGGCCCCGGTACCAGCAGCTCGACGTTGTGCGGCGGCTTCTGGGAGACGCCGGGCAGCATGGTGCGGGAAGGCGCTACCTAATTCAGCATTCGGCGGGCAGCGGCAAGAGCTTCTCGATCGCTTGGCTGGCGCATCAACTCATTCCGTTGAAGAGGAATGGCGAATCCGTGTTCGACTCGATCATCGTGGTCACCGACCGTCGCATTCTGGACCGACAGATCCGCGACACAATCAAGCAGTATGCCCAGGTGGGCTCGACGGTCGGACACGCCGAGCGCTCGGGCGACCTGCGCAGGTTCATCCAGCAGGGCAAGAAGATCATCATCTCGACGATCCAGAAGTTTCCCTTTATCCGCGAGGAGATTGGCAACCTGCACCGCGACCGCAGATTCGCGATCATCATCGACGAAGCCCATTCGAGCCAGGGCGGCAAGACCAGCTCGGCAATGTCGGCCGTCCTAGGCGAAGAGGACGAGGTTGGTGAGGACGAGCCCTACAAGGTCCGGCTAAACCGGCTGATTGAGTCCCGGAAGATTCTCACCAATGCCAGCTACTTCGCCTTTACCGCGACTCCGAAGAACAAGACGCTGGAGATCTTCGGCGAACCCGAGCCTCAAGACGACGGTAGGGTGCGGCATCGTCCCTTCCACGTCTACAGCATGAAGCAGGCAATCCAAGAGGGGTTCATTCTGGACGTCTTGAAGCACTACACCCCGGTCAAGAGCTATTACAAGCTGGCCCGGAAGATGGAGGACGATCCAGAGTTCGATTCCAAGAGGGCACGCAACAAGCTCAAACGCTACGTCGAAGGGCACGACCATGCGATCCGACAGAAGGCCGAGATCATGGTGGATCACTTCCAACAACAGGTCATCGCCCAGCGCAAGATCGGCGGCGAAGCACGTGCAATGGTCGTGACCAACGGAATTGAGCGCGCGATCCAGTACTACCACGCGATCAGCGACTACCTGCAGAAGCGCAAGAGCCCCTACCAGGCGATCGTCGCGTTTTCCGGCGAACACGACTATGGAGGCGAGAAGGTCACCGAGGCCAGCCTGAACGGCTTCCCATCGGGCAAGATCGCCGCGAAGGTCCGGGAGAATCCGTACCGCTTCCTAGTCTGTGCCGACAAGTTCCAGACCGGCTACGACGAACCGCTCCTGCACACCATGTACGTTGACAAGACACTCTCCGGGATCAAGGCCGTCCAAGCGCTGTCGCGGCTCAATCGCTCGCACCCGAAGAAGCACGATGTCTTCGTGCTTGACTTCCTGAACGACGCGGATACCATCACCGAGGCCTTCTCGCGCTACTACCGGACCACGATCCTCGCCGACGAAACCGATCCAAACAAACTCCACGACCTCCAAGCCGATTTGGACGGTGCCCAAGTGTACTCGCCGGATCAGGTCAGGGAGTTTGTGATGCGGTACTTGGACGGCGAGGATCGCGAGCAGCTCGACCCCATCCTGGACCGGTGCGTGGAGGTCTACATCAACGAACTGGACGAGGATGAACAGGTCGCCTTCAAGAGCAAAGCCAAGGCGTTCGCGCGTAGCTATGCCTTTCTCTCCTCGATTCTGCCCTATAACAACCCTAGGTGGGAGGAGCGCTCGATCTTCCTGAACTTCCTCGTGCACAAGCTGCCCGCTCCCGTTGAGTCGGACCTGTCGAAGGGCATCCTTGAGGCGATCGACATGGATAGCTACCGCGTCGAGAAGCGGGCAATGCGGAAGATCCTGCTGGAGGACGACGATGCGCAGATTGGCCCGGTGCCGACTGGTGGAGGTGGTGGGTCGGGCGAGATCGAGATGGACCGACTCTCCAACATCGTCGCCGAGTTCAACGATCTCTTC
>JAJDWM010000457.1 GCA_022825595.1 Bryobacterales bacterium
GGCACGCCGAACAACTTTGGCCGCCAAGGCGATCCGCCGTCCCACCCGAAGCTGCTGGACTGGCTGGCGGCCGAGTTCGTCGACAGCGGATGGAGCATCAAGGAGATGCACCGGCTGATCATGCTCTCCAGCACCTATCGCTTGGCCTCTTCGGCAGATTCCCGAAACATGGAGGCCGATCCCGAGAACCGCTTGCTATGGCGCATGAACCGCCGCCGCCTCGACGCCGAGGGCCTGCGCGACTCCGTGCTCTGGGCGGCCGGCACGCTGAATCTGAAGATGGGCGGCCGCCCTGTGCTGCCGCCGCTGTCGGAGGAGGAACGGCTCGGCATGTGGAACCGCGACGCCTGGCCGGAATCCCTGGATTCGGCCGAGCACAATCGCCGCAGCGTATACGTGTTCGCGAAGCGGCAGTTCCCCTATCCGATGTTCAAGTCGTTCGACATGCCGGACCCTGCAGTGAGCTGCGGCCGCAGGGCCGAGACCACCGTGGCTCCACAGGCGCTCACGCTGCTCAACAGCGAGTTCATGCTGAGTTCGGCCGAGGCCTTCGCGGAGCGTCTCTCCGACGCGGGCGGTCCCCAGGAGCAGGTCGATCGTGCCTGGATGGTGGCCTTTTCGCGTCCGCCGACGGAGCGCGAACGGGAGCAGGCCGCCGAGATGCTCTCGCTGGCCGGCCCGAGGGAGTTCGCCCTGATGCTCTTGAACATGAACGAGTTCGCATATGTCGATTGACGAAACCCCCCCCAGAGGGCATGTCGGAACGCCGGTCCCACGCCGCTGGTTCCTTGAGCACGCCGGGCTTGGCTTCGGCGGGCTGGCGGCCTCCTGCGTGCTGGCCGCGGACAGCGCGGCGGAGGCGCGCTCCAATCCGCTCGCCGCCCGCCAGCCACCGCTTCCCGCCACGGCCCGAAGCGTGATCTTCCTGTTCATGCACGGAGGCCCAAGCCATCTGGACACCTTCGACCCGAAGCCACTGCTGCAGGACCTCGACGGCGAGCCCGTCCCGGAGTCGTTCCGCAACCGCGACTTTCAGTTCACCAAAATGGACCGCGTCCCGCTGCTCGGGTCGCCCCGCCGCTTCACGCGGCACGGCCGATCCGGACTGCCTGTGTCCGACCTGTTCGCTAACGTCGCCAACCATGCGGACGACTTGGCGGTCATTCGCTCTTGCCATCACGACGGCTTCACGCACATCACCGGGCAGAACTGGATGAACACTGGCTGGGCCCAAGTCGGGCGCCCCAGCCTCGGGTCATGGATCGTCTACGGGCTGGGCTCGGAGAGCGAGAACCTGCCGGCCTACGTCGTCATGCTCGACGGCGGGATCAAGTCGGGCTCGCCCGCATACGGATCAGGATTCCTGCCTGCCATGTACCAAGGGACGGTCCTGCGCAGCGAAGGCCCGCCGATTCTCAACATCCGGCGCCGCGAGCCTGCGGATCCGGCCCGCCAGCGCGTGCTCATGGACAAGCTGGCCTGGTTCAACCGCCAGCACATGGAGGCTCGCCCGGGCGACTCGGACCTGGAGGCACGCATGACGGCCTACGAGCTGGCCTTCCGGATGCAGGCCTCAGCCCCGGAGGTGGCCGACATCTCGTCCGAGACTGCCGCCACTAAGGAGCTGTACGGGCTCGGCGACGCCGTCACGCGCCCGTACGGGAAACAGTGCCTGCTGGCGCGCCGCATGGTCGAGCGAGGGGTGCGATTCATCCAGATCTACTCCGGCTGCGGGAACAACGGCGCCAGCGCAGGCTGGGACGGCCACAACCAGATCGACTACAACCACGAGACGATGGCAGCACAGGTCGACAAACCGATCGCAGGGCTGCTGCAGGACCTGAAACAACGCGGCCTGCTCGATCAGACGCTTGTCGTGTGGGGCGGCGACTTCGGGCGGACGCCGTTCACCGACGGCGCGGAGAGCGGGGCCCGCAACAATGCCGGCAGGGACCACAACCCCTACGGCTTCACGGTCTGGATGGCGGGAGGCGGCGTCCGCGGCGGGCAGGTGGTCGGCGCAACGGACGAGATCGGGCTCAATGCCGTCGAGGACCGGGTGCACGTCCACGACCTGCACGCGACAATCCTGACGCTGCTCGGGCTGGATCACGTCCAGCTGACGTATCCGTTCCAAGGCCGCGACTTCCGGCTAACGGACGTCGGCGGTCAGAACAACTTGGCCTCACGCCTCGTCTCGGGCTGAGGCTGAACCGTCGATTGCTCACAATCGCGCATAGACATGCGCGACGCTTGCTGCGATTCCGATGAGGGCTGCAGCGCACACCCACAGCACGGCGCAGACCGTATAGTCGCACGGCCAGCGGCGATTCACGCACGCCACGACCCGGCGCTTGGCGAGCACCGCAAACACTTGGGAGCCGACCATGTACAGGCCGAGAACTTCGTTAGCCACGTACCAAGCCTCAGGTGAAGCCAGCGACAGCGGCGTTCGGAATCCGTACCAACGGTTCGGCGGCACCCAGCCCAGAACCAACGGAACCGCAGTCGCGGCGATGATGATCGCGATCAGGTCGGGCGAATGCCTTTCCCACAGCTCGCGCGCGGCCCTCGCGTCCAGCGGCATTCCACCAGCGTAGTGCCTATGCACACACGGCCGCCGAGACTTTGGCCCGTGTTTGATGCACGGCCCCGGAATGCCCTGGAAGACCGTATGTCACGCGTACCGGGGCACTCCGGATCGAGGAACAGGTACGCCCCCCCCTCATCCGCCAATCACGAGCGGTCTAGCTGCCCCAGACGCATCCGCCAATCCGGGATTACCTGGTCGAGGATGCCACGGAAGCGGTCGTGGTGGCGTCGCCCGCTCAGGTGGATCATCCCGTGGACGACTACGAATTCGAGGCCGCGCAGCGGGTTCTTGTCCGGTTCGGAGTCGTTCCGCGCCGTCGGTGATCACGAGCACTTGGCCCTCCCAGACCCTCTCACGAATCCATCTAGCAGGCCACACGATCTGAGACTTGTGCCCCCACCTTGCGTGTGACAGAAGATCCCGCATCCGCGACGCTTGACGTGAGAGACGTGAGATTGGACACTTTCACGCCGAAGTACTGTTTGTAACGGCAGACCTTCTTGGCGCCCGCGTCGAACGCCACGCCGTCGTGGATGAGTTCAAGAAGCCGATTGGGCATGCAGAGGCGGCCTACTTCGCGAAGAAGCGGCGAGGCTGCGTCGCAATCACCGGATTCCTTCCGGCGGAGCCAGTACTCCTCAGGAGTGCCGATCGTGCCGTGGCGAGGCCCATAGCTGTGGTTGCCCGCCATCACGGGCTGCACGGTGGTGAAGAAGGACCGCATGAAGTACCGTTCCGGACTGGCAAATTCCGCTGATGCCCTCTCCCGCCGAGACGGTCGACGATTGAGGTCGATCAGACCGACAGCGATCGCATGGACGCAATGCACGAGGTCGGGCCGATTGCTGTGAGCGCCTCCGACCGTGACATCCTCGGCGATGCCAGAGTGGTTCGCGGGCAGGTTCTTCCAGTCGCCGAGATGCTCGTCCGGGAGACGATCCCTGAATAGAGCGATGACCCGTCGCTGGGTCTTGATCTCGAGGTCCCCTAAGGGCGTCATGCCACGGCCTCCACCGACTTGGCCGACCTCAATGGAGCACGTCCCAATGCCCTGCTCTGTCCGAACGACCTCTGCGGATGACTCGCGTAGCCTTCAGGCGATCCACTATCCGGTCGCCAGCCGGTTTCTGGGTAGGACCGATCGCCCTTGGGGGGATGGGGCGTCTTTTCCGCGTAGCGTCGGGAGCAGTGCTCTGCGCAGCGCTCCTACGCACCGCGGAGTCGGCGGCCTAGTAAGTCCTTGAGAATGGGAATCGGACCCATATGCCAGCCCCGCCCGATTCGACCCGCCAAGTCGGCACCGGGCTCTCCGCCTCGCGGCAGATGTCCACGATCCGGCGGATGCCTCGGCCCCATGCTTCGATCATGCCGGCCCGGAAGAACGCATTGGCGACTCGCGGGTTGTGCGGCCGCGAGGGGAGGTCCTCGGCAAGCAGTGTAGTCATCCATTCGGGACTCAGACGAGCCGCGTTCCAGATTGCGATCCGGTCGTCGCAGACGCGAATCTGGATCGTCGTGGGGCTGGCGTAGTCGCGGTGAATGACCGCGTTAGTCACGGCCTCGCGCATGGCCTCTCGCGGCACCGGAGAGGTCTCCACTCGGCAGATGTTGTCATACGACACGAGGCCGCGCGTGTACTTCGTGTACAGCAGATCCATCGTCCGGTCCACCTGCGTGAACAGGTCTCCCTCGATCAAGTCCTGAAACATCAAATCGGAGCCGCGAAAACAGCCGATCGTCACACAGGCGTCCGGCACGAACCGCCCGGGCGACTGGTGGAAGAGCAGCGCAGCGGCCCTCTTCAGGTGCGCTCCGTCCCGAAGGTTTAGGTTCTCGATCAGGCTCTCGACCGGTCCGCCGAGGATGTAGGCGGGGAGTCGCCCGCTCGCGGCGGCCCTGCGGCGGAACACTTCGAGCACGCGCTCGTCAAGTGCCTTCAATCGGACGCCGGGCAGCGGCTCGTTGTCCCACGTCCTTCCTGAGCTCCGGAGGAGGAAGCGACTGAGCGCGGCACCGACCAGCACCTGCTTCGTTCTGCCGCGGCAGTAGTGGAATTCCCCCATATAGCTGACCGGGTGTGGGTGCGGCTCGACCACGACTTCGATGTACTCTCCGGCGGATTCCGACTTCAGATTGATTCCCACAGCGATGCCGAGCAGGGAACGCACATTGCCGGGAATCTCCTTGAGCAGTCGGCGCACACCCGGCACCCCGACTACCTCACCACGGTCGTTCTTGCCGATCTCTAGAACGCCGCCCTGGGCGTTGGCGAACCCGCAGATCCACTTCAGGTGCTCGTCCCGCCAGGACCGTTTCCGCTCAATGTTCTTGGATTCAGACACCACGAGTGTCGCCTTCCGTCGCTTATTCGGGGACCGGCCGCCGGACGGCACGCCTATGCGATTGGTGCATTATGCTCTGCTCGACCGAACAGGTCAGGTCCAGACGGCGCCCTGCTCCCAAGGATCTCCGCGTCCATATCACAGAGGACTGGGGCGATGGAGCGCTGTTCAGAGAACCTTGGTGGCGGCGGATTCCGGCGAGGTCCTCCGCTTGAACATGAGCCGTGGCGTCACGTAGAGTCATACGCTTTTTGTGTCGGCCCGCCACCGGAACGTCCATCTGATACGGAGGGTAGACCAAGTCGTGTTCTGGCGCTCTCAATGGGACGGTGTCTGCACTCGGATTTCGTTTGATCGCCGACGCATGCAACGCAAGTGCCGGTCTCGTCTGAGGTCTCTCCCGAACCGGTATCGAAAAAGTGCTTCGATTTGATGGTCACCGCGGTTTCCGCCATCGCCTGTGGCCACCCACACGGGTTCGGTCACACAATTCTTGCTTTCCTCGACCCTTAATGCTCACCGCACAGTACACGGCGACCGGCCGTGTCAAACATACTGCCGAGTGAGATGCCTATCAACTTGGCGAATCTGCACAGATCCCACAGTCGCCGCCTAGCCCACGCCCATCGGATCCCTTGTCGCTCACTGACAGTCGCGTCTTGGTGGCGCACACGTGCTGCCTCGGCGCTTCGTCCGGTGAGAGTGCTCTCGGAACTAGCTGCAATCGACAGGAGGCTCAAGACGCGTTCGCCAGTGGAGCTGCCGGGAGATCGCAAACACCGGCCAGGGCCGGTAGGAGCGAACGGGTGCGCCGGCCCGGACCGTCCGATCCTGCGAACGCAGGCTACTCCGGCACGAGCTGGCCGGCAAGCTCGTTGAAATCGCTGACCTCCAGATCAGGCAGCAACGGCGACACTTCATAGGGGAGCCGGTATCGATTCACGTATGCCCCGCGATATCCGCACGCCCGGGCCCCGAGGATGTCGAACGCGTGCGAGGCGACCATCATCATCTCGCCCGGTTCGCAATCCAGCTCTACCGCCGCCATCCGGTAGACGGAAGGGTGCGGCTTGAATCGCCCCACACGGTCGGCCGACAGGCAGGCGTGAAAAGCCACATCCGGGATCCGGCCCGCCAAGCGCTCGACCAGCCGAGCGTTCCCGTTGGAGAGCGCCACCAAGCGATAGTGCTCGCCAAGGCGGGCCAGCCCGTCCCTGGCGTCGTCGAACGCCCGCAGATCCGCGAACAGGGCCATCATCTCCACCACATCATCCTTCCCGTGCGAGATCCGGTGGCGGCGCAACGTGTGCACCAATGCGCGGCTCGCGGAATCGAGATACCCGTCATGGCCCAGCATCAAGATCGTGTCTTGGTGCTGCTGGAGCCGCTGGCGCGACCTCCAGTCGTCCCAGAACCGGCGCGCATCGACCTGAGAGCCGATCCTGGCCAGGAATCGGCGCAATCCGGGGAGGAGCGTGCCGGTCAGGTCCAGCACTGTGCCGAACATGTCGAACGTCAATACGCGGACATCCGCGATCGCCGGGGCCATCGAATTGATCGTATCCGAGCCGGCAGGCCGGGCCTTAGCCGGACCAAGCGTCAGCGGCCGAAGATCGGACCGGACGGGCCGCCGGCGACACGGCGGCGGGCCATTCTGAGGCCCTCCAGCTTAGACCGGGCAATGGTCGCCCAAGGGCTGCCAGAATCCAGCTGGAGGTAGGCATCCCAGTGCTTCGTGGCGGCGGTGATGCGGCCACGTTCCTGCTCGAGCTGGGCCAGATTAAAGTGCGCGTCGGCATAGTCCGGGTCGCAGCGCAATGCATCCCGGTAGTGGGCCGCAGCTTCATCGGCCCGGCCCTGGCTCTCCCGCACGGCCCCGAGGTTGTAGTGCGCCATAGGGTGGTCGGGCCCCAGCTGGATCGCTCTCCGGAAGGACTTCGCTGCCGAGTCGGGCTCACCTTGGCGGAGCTGCGCCGCCCCTAGGTTGATCAACGCCCCGCGTGCTTCCGGGTTCTCCTTCAATGCCCGCTCGTACCAGGCGATGACGTCCTCGTCGGGCGCGTTCCCATGCTCAAGCTGGAGTGCTCGCGTGAAGCAGTCCTCGGCATTCGGCTTGGGTCGGCGGAAGCCGCCGCGCCCGCGGGTCGGCTGAAGCTCGGTGACCGACCGTAGGGTCCCGACATCGAACCGGAAGAGCACCTGGCCTGTCAGCGCCTCGACTGTTTCTTCTGGAAGTACGACCGTTATCCGCCGGCCATCGGACTCGATCTTGAGCTGGTCGAGGGGCTGGTTCACCGAAGCGAGGCGCAGACGCAGCTTCTCCAGCGACTCCTTGATCCGTCGGGCCGGGATGTTGTTCTGCCGCAGTCCCTGCAGCGTCCGGAAGGTCACAAGGTCCGCGAAGGTGTAGCGCTCCTTGCGTTGGGCCAGCCCGACCCTCTCCCAGGACCGCAAGGTCGCGTCGCTTATGCCCAGAATCCTCCGGACGGACGACCGATCAAACTCCTCGGAGGCTACCGCGCCGCCCACGCTGCGAGTATAAACGACTCCCGCCTGCGAACGGGCAAATCGGCCTCAATCGCGGCTCCGGATCTCTGTCCAAGCGGCCAGGGCTCCGCCGGCGCCCGCGATCACGACCAAACCGCAGGCCTCCACGAACAGGCCCAGCGCGATTACGGCGGCGAACACGGCCGGATCGTCCAGCGCAGACATCAGGGCATCCGCCATGGGCGAGCCCTCCAGCTGGCGCCGCAACACCTCGAGCATGGACTGCCGTCCCTGTGCCACATGGGAGGCGACCTGCACGACCAAGCTGGGCACGAAGCACAAAAGGCCCGTGAGCGCGCCGACCCCGAATCCCTGCCACGCCGAACCGACCGGTGCGACACTCCGGGACAGGCGCCTCACCGCCACACTTCCGGCGGGAATCATGACGAGGAATGCCAAGGGTGCCAGAACGGGAGCGAGCAGGCCCAGCCCGAATCTCAGCAGGACACCGCACACCGCTGGGGGGATGGCCGCCCGGAAGCAGTCCGGGAGCGTTGCGGACGGTGCGGGAGACGGCTCCTCAGCGGACGGGGGCTCGACCTCCGCTCCGACCTCAGGGACGAGCCCTTCCACCAAGGGTCGACCGCAATTCGGGCAGAACGACGCCCCGCGAGGGTAACGGCTGCCGCAGCTGCACCTGTCTGCCATTGCGCTTGGAGAGGGCTGGGACTCCGCCAGCGCCTTCGGCCGTCGCGACCGACCGACCCCAATTGTAAGGTGGCAGGCCGCTCGCGCGGACGTGTTGCGGCAGCGGCCGGCCTGGCGAAGGGTCAGTCGCCGCAGGTGCGGATGACTCTGAGGATGTCGGGGCCGTATTTCTTGGCGATGAAAGGTCCGATCCCCTTGACCGTCACGAGCTCCGCCCGGCTGGTCGGCCGCTCCCGGGCAAGCTCCTCCAAGGTCGCATTGAGCAGGATCCTGAATGCTGGCGTACCCGTCCTTCGGGCTTCGTCCTTGCGCCACGCGCGCAGTGCGGCTGCGACGAGGTCGGCATCGTGGCCGCCAGCGGAACCCCCCAGCTCCACTTGCTTCGGACGTCCACCGCTCCTGCGGACCGCTGCCGGGCCCCTGCGCCGGCCTTTCGGCGGTTTCTTCAGCCCCGCGTTCTCAGTCTTCACCCGGACTTTGCCGGCTGCATTCTCCTCGTAGCGGCCTGAAGGGGTGAGGTACAGTCGGCTGAAGGTCACTTGCCTGCCGTCCGGCGCTTGGAACTCGTCCTGCGCGACGTCGATCAGCCTTGCCCGTGCGAGCCCGCTGACCAGTCGCTCGTAGGCCTTCCGCTTCATGCCGCCCGGCTCAATGAGCTCGCGGAAGAGCCTGCCCGAAGACTGGGCGTCGCGTTCCCGCAGCGCCTGGAGAATAGTGGACAGCGCCCTCACTTCTTCGCGATTCGGCTGACGGAACTGCGCAACCAAACAGACGCTGCTGTCGCAGTTGTCGCAGTGGCCGCAAGGCTTGAGGCTGTCCTCGATGTCGTCGAAATGCCGGACCAGGTCGAGCATGCGGCAGTCGCGCGACCGCGTCAGGTCGGTCATCAGGTCGATCTGGCGGAGCTTGTAGTCCCGCTGTTCGACGTAGCTCTCCCGCCAGCCCGGATCGCCGCGCCAAGCCTCCTCACCGTTTGGGCCAACCTTCAACCCACCGTGAGTCCACAGCTTCTCGACGGCTTTCTCAGAGCGGTACTCGTCTCCGGGAAACCTCTCCATGATGGCCGAGATCGCGGTCGGCTTGTCCGTTAGGGAGCTGTACATCGCGTCCAGCGCTTCCGGCTCGGGATAGTCCCGATCCAGGAAAAACTCGTGGGTCTTGCGGTCCGCCCACGAGTGCATCAGCACCACCTTGGAGGGCTTCCCGTCGCGCCCCGCCCGCCCGATCTCCTGATAGTAGCCCTCGACAGATGCCGGCAGCGCAGTGTGCACTACGGTCCGCACGTCCGGCTTGTCGATGCCCATTCCGAAGGCGATGGTGGCGACAATCACCTGCAGGTCGCCCGCAATGAAGGCGGACTGCACCCTCTCCCTGTCTGCAGGGGCCATGCCAGCGTGGTATGCGGCCGCGGGCATGGCCCCGCCCAGCAGCTCCGCTTGGCTTTCTGCCGCGCTCCGCGTAGGGGCGTAGACGATCGCAGGCCGCCGGTCCTTGGAGAGCAGCAGCCGAGCCAGTGCCTGGGGGCGCACGGACGGGACAAGGTCCACGTGCTCGATCTCAAGATTCTCGCGACGGAATCCATGAATCGCACGTTTGCAGTCATCCAAGCCGAGCTGTTCGATGATGTCGCGCTGAACGACGCTCGTGGCAGTGGCGGTCAGCGCGATGACCGGGGCCGGCCTAAGCATCGGGACCCGCTCGCGTAGCCGTCGGTAGTCCGGCCGGAAGTCGTGGCCCCACATCGAGATGCAGTGCGCCTCGTCAATTGCGACGAGGCCGGGCTTGTAGCTGGCGAGCAGCTCCGGAAACCCCGGGACGGAGAATCGCTCGGGTGCGATGAACAGGAAGTCCAGGTTGCCCCGCTTGTAGTCGATGCAGACCCTTCGCGACTCCATGCGATCGCGGCCCGAGTGGATCCGCTCGGCCCGGAAGCCCTGTTCGCGGAGCTTGGCGGCCTGGTCCTCCATCAGCGCGATGAGCGG
>JAJDWM010000676.1 GCA_022825595.1 Bryobacterales bacterium
AATTTCAGAGGACGGGACCGAAACGCAAGTGTGGAATCGGCGGCGACACGGCGTGCGGAGGGGCGTTCGTCGAGCACTTGAGCAATTGCCGGCACGGTGGTGCAAGCGGCAATGGCTCCGAAGGCCAAGGAGCATGTCCTAGCGAGCACGCTCCGACCCGAGTTCCTGTAGTCTGTCACTCCTTCACCTCCGGTCCGCGGCGACAATCTGGGGAATATGCGCGATCAGCGCACCACTTTGATGACAGAGCACGCGTGCGCTGGCCGTCTCGACCGAAGCACCTGCCCGACGACTCATATTCTCTCCAACCGACATCTGATTCCTCTCAAGCCGCCTTGGTCGTGTTGGGCAGGGCATCGATGATCCGAGCAGTCTAGCATGCGCGTGCGGCCGGATCTGGTCGCTCGTCCGCTACGCCAACTTAGGTACAGCGACATTGCCTTGACGTTGCGGCTGAGGTTGAGGGCACCCCGCCAGCGGGGCGCTGTGATGGACTACGCCACCGTCGGTTGGCGAATATACGTCCTGGGCTGCAACGATTGGGGCAGCCCGGATCGGTACCGGTGGAGTCGCATAGAGAATGAACTGCGCAGCGCCATGCCCTGGGTCTCGTCGTCGAACGTGCGATCCGGGGGCGAACTGGAGGCCGCGATGAGCCCAGGCGCGGTGCGGAAGAACTCCCAGAGGGCGGCCAAGACACTGGGGCGCATCTGCGAACTCGTCCAAGACGAGGTGCTGCCACTCGATGGCCGCGAGCGGTGGGATGGTCAAGGCACGGTCAGGAATGTGCTCGGTTCCAAGGTCGACGTTACGGTCTGCCGCTTGCTTCCGATTGCAAAGAATGACGGGCCGGCACGGCTTTCCCCCCAAAGGTGCGTTCTGCAATGGCTCGAGGTGGCGAGTGGGTTCGGAGCACCCTCACGGGCCACTCCTCAAGCACCTCGACAGGAAATGGCCGACATCCAGATCGTCCTAGCCTTGGCTGTCGCTTGCCGTCACAAGGGTCGGTATGATGAGCATGCTTGTGGGGTCGTCAAATATGAATAGCTGTCACCTCCTCTTCCACGCACAGCCTGAGAGGCGCTGACCGGTGCCGTACCACACGATCGAGGGACGAAGTCGGCGGTGCATGGGCATTCTGTCACTCCGGCTAGTTGCGCTCGCGGCGTGGTTGACGCCCTCGGGCCTCCCTGACGACGGAACGACCGTCGATTTCGCTCGTGACATCCGGCCGATCCTCGCTGAACAGTGCTTCAGCTGCCATGGCCCCGATGAGCAGGCCCGGGCGGTCGGGCTGCGGCTCGATGAGTATGCAGGAGCCGTTGAGGAGCGGGGAGGAAAGAGAGCAATCGCACCAAGAGCTCCGGAGGCGAGCGAACTGATCGCGCGGGTCAAGTCGGAGGATCCGGTGTCCAGGATGCCGCTCGGAGGGCAACCTCTGGCCGAAGAGCAGATCAACCTCTTGGAACAATGGATCGCCGCGGGAGCGAACTACGAGCGCCACTGGGCCTACGAGAAGCCCCAGCGCCCGCAACTGCCTGCGGTCTCCGACGTGGAATGGGCGCGCAATCCCATCGACTTCTTTGTCCTGAACAAGCTTGACGCGGCGGGCCTGAGGCCTTCATTCGAAGCCGAGCCCGCTGTGTTGATGCGGCGCCTATACCTCGACGTGACCGGGCTTCCGCCGTCGCCCGAGCAGATCGAGGACTTTCTCGCTAGACCTACGGACGAGGCATACAGAGGAAAGGTCGAAGAGCTGCTCGCGTCGCCTCAGTACGGCGAGCACTGGGCACGGCACTGGCTCGACCTCGCCCGCTATGCCGACTCCAATGGGTATCAGCATGACGACCTCCGCGAGGTCTGGCCATACCGGGACTGGGTCATCCGGGCATTCAACGACGACATGCCGTTTGACCAGTTCACAGTCGAGCAGCTGGCGGGGGACCTTCTCGAATCACCTTCCTTGCAACAACTGATCGCGACCGGCTTTAACCGCAACACGCCGATGAATGGATCAGGGGGGTCGAAGATCGACGAGGTCCGCAACGCCATGCTCGTCGACCGGGTCAATACGACCGCGACGGTCTGGCTCGGGGCCACGCTCGGCTGTGCCCAGTGCCACACGCACAAGTACGACCCTTTCACGATCCAGGAGTACTACCGCTTTTACGCGTACTTCGACCGGGGAGTGGACGAGACCGTGCTGAGCGGCGGGGGCAACACGCGCAAGTTCTACTTGGGCGCCCAGATCGAGCTGCCCGTTTCCATTCGTCGGCGGGCGCGGTATGCCGCCGTCAAGGCCCAGCACGAACACCTCAAGATGGTGATCAACCAAGCAGAGTTCGAAGCGATCGCAGACCTGCCGGAGTGGGCGGATCGCCAGGCGACCAGTCGCGACTTGCGCCCGAACGTCAAGAGCGCGCTGGCCAAGCCGGTTGAAGAGCGCACGGAGTCGGACCACAACTCGATCCGGGTGGCCTTCCTCAACACGCGGCCCGACATTGTCGAACTCCGGAAGGGTCTGGAAGACCTTGCCGCACAGGCAATGGCCTTGGCGCCGCCGACAACGCTCATCATGGCCGACAAGCCTGGGCCAGTCCAGACCCACCTACTCGAGCGCGGCCAGATCGGGGCCCATGGCACAGTGGTCAAACCCGGAACACCGGCGGCGCTGCACGCCATTGACCCCGACCTTCCTCAAAACCGCCTTGGGCTGGCCAAGTGGATCACCTCTCCCGAGAATCCGCTCATGGCTAGGGTGACCGTCAATCGCTTGTGGGCGGAGGTGTTTGGCCGCGGGATCGTCGCTTCGTCCGAGGACTTTGGCCAGCGCGGCGAGGTCCCCACTCATCCGGGGCTTCTCGACTGGCTGGCGGTGGAGTTCGCCGCGGGAGGCTGGTCTGTAAAGAACATTGTGCGGCTGATCGTCACCTCCGCGACGTATCGACAGAGCTCGCGAGGATCAGCCGAGCTGCTGGAAGCAGATCCGGGAAACCTGCTCCTGTCGTCAGGACCGCGATTCCGCCTTCCAGCGGAGGCGATTCGCGATTCCCTGCTCGCGGCAAGCGGCCTCCTGTCGCTCAAGATGGGTGGTCCGGCAGTGCATCCGTCACAGCCGAAGGGGCTGTGGCGAGAGATCAGCGGCGTAGCGGAACGGAACTACCCAACGTCGAAGGGGGAGGATCGGCAGCGTCGGGGCGTCTACACAATACTGCGCCGGGGAGCGCCCTACCCCAGTTTCGTCACATTCGACGCATCTCCGCGGCAAGATTGCGTTGCAAGTCGAGCCCGCACAAACTCGCCTCTCCAAGCCCTGACGCTGCTGAACGACCCGGCCTATGTCGAGGCAGCCGCCGCTTTGGCGAGGCTTGTGACGGGCTTGGATCTGCCGTCTGACACGAGTCGGCTCGCATATGCCTTTCGCCGAGCGGTGACCCGTTCGCCCAACACGGCCGAGCTTGAGGAGCTCACTCGCCTCCTGAAGAAGTTCCGAGAAGCCTCGGAGAGCGAATCCGATGCCTGGGTTTCGCTGGCGCGAGTCCTGCTGAACCTAGACGAGGCCATCACCAAGAGCTGATGTCAATGCAGATTCAACGGAGAGCGTTCCTGCGGGCCGGCGCCGCCGGCCTCGGGTCGATCGCTTTGCAGTCGCTGCTGGCGGCGGACGACGGCACACCAACTGCGCCACACTTCGCCCCCAAGGCCAAACACATCATCTTCTTGCACATGCTCGGGGGGCCATCACAGGTAGACTTGCTCGACCCAAAGCCAGCGCTCGCGCAATTCGAGGGCAAGCCGCTGCCGGACAGCATCTTGAAGGGCAAGCAATTCGCCTTTGTGCCCAATGGGGCAGGGGCAATGGCCTCGCCATACGAGTTCAAGCGACACGGTGAGTCCGGCACCTGGTTTTCCGAGCTCATTCCTCACTTGGCGGAGCGGGCGGACGACCTGACCGTCGTCCGCTCGATGCAGACCGACGAATTCAACCATGGCGCCGGCGAGCTCTTTCTCCACACCGGATTCGGCCGCCTTGGAAGGCCGACGTTCGGCTCGTGGGTCTCGTACGGCCTGGGCTCCCTCAGTGACAGCCTGCCGACCTTTGTCGTGCTAGCAACCGGGGCCAACACTGCCGGCAACAGCGCGTGGGGAAGCGGCTTCTTGCCAAGCGTCCACCAAGGCGTCAAGTTCCGCTCCGGAGCGGAACCGGTTCACTACCTCGCCAGCCCGGAGGGGGTCAGTCGAGACCGCCAGGGGAGGGTGATCGACGGAGTGTCCGCTCTCAACCAGCTGGCTTACGAGCGCTATCAGGACCCCGAGATTGCCACGCGGATCGCACAGTACGAGATGGCCTTCCGGCTGCAGGCGTCGGGCCCAGAGCTGATGCAGCTCGAGAATGAGCCGCAGCACGTCCTCAAGGCCTATGGTGCGGAGCCAGGCGGCGCGAGCTACGCGAACATGTGCCTGCTCGCACGGAGGATGGTCGAGCGTGGCGTGCGATTCGTGCAGATCATGATGGCCGGGTGGGACCACCACAGCGCAATCTACGGGCCAAACGGACTGCCGCGCTCGTGCCGGATCATGGACCGACCGACCGCTGCCCTAATCGACGACCTGAAGCAGCGCGGTTTGCTTGACGACACGCTCGTGATCTGGACCGGGGAGTTTGGCCGCACTCCGATGGTCCAGGCAATCTCTCCACAGGGATTCACGCAAGACCCAGGGCGCGACCACCATAAGGACGGCTTCTCGCTGATCCTAGCCGGGGGCGGCACGCGGCCTGGGCAGACTCATGGAGCGACTGACGACTTTGGTTTCGAGCCGGCCGAAGACCCGGTGCACGTGCACGATCTCCACGCAACCGCTCTCCATCTGCTCGGCATAGACCACACGAAGTTGACGTTCAAGCACCAGGGACGGGACTTCCGCCTGACGGACGTGCATGGACGCGTCATTGGCGAACTGCTGGCGTAGGACCGCATTCCAAATGAAGAGGCCCTCCACCCTGACCCGAAGACAGTTCGTCGCCGGCTGCGCCTGCGCCTTTCCCGTCGGGACCGCTTCCGCCCAGACCGACTGGCAACCCTTGTTCGACGGCAAGACTCTCGACGGCTGGCACGCGATTCATCGGCTGCCGGTGCCTAGGATTCCAGGAGGGCGGTCTGCAGCACAGGACTCGCCACAGTACCTTAGGGCCCTTCGGAGCAAGGGCGACTGGAAGGTGGTCGACGGAGCCATTACCGGCGGCCAAGAGCCACCAGGTTCCGGCGTCGGGGGCTACCTGATCACGGATGAGGAATTCGGGGATTTCGAGCTCAGCCTTGAGGCAAACCCCGATTGGGGAGTCGACACCGGAATCATGATCCGCGCTACAAGCGTCGGGAGCCAAGGCTTCCAGGTTCTCGTGGACCACCGCGAGGGCGGCAACATCGGGGCCTTCTATGGCAACGGAATCGGCGGGTTCAACACCCGAGAATTCGGGTTCAACGCACAGAGGGACTCCACGGGCACAGTCGTCGGCATGACGCCGATCGCCTATCGAGACCTAACTCCTGAACCCGATCCGGGCAGGAGCGATGCCAGTTGGTCCGCACGCCCGGAAGAGTTCTTCGAGACATGGCGTTTCGGTCAATGGAACGAGGTCCGCGTGCGATGCCGAGGGCACCTGCCAACGCTCACCACCTGGATCAACGGCAAAAAGATGGCTACCCTCGACGCGGCCAACATGAAGGCAGCAGGCTACGACGCTCAGGCAGTGGCGGATCTCCTCGGCCGTGCCGGTCACATTGCGCTGGAGGTCCACAACAGCGGACAAGGCGATCGGCTGGGAGCAGAGCGCTGGCTTCCGGGCAGGGTGTGTCGCTGGCGACGGATCCGCGTACGCGTCCTGTGAGATAAGGAAGGGCCTGAAGCCCCGGTCCGTTCCGCAGGCCCGCGCACGTTCTTGCGCGGTTTGCGGCATCGCAGACCGCAAGCTTGGCCGAATCCGTGTCTGCTGCGGCCCGGCGTTCCGCAGTTCCGATACCATGGGCCCTTGGCCCGCGATTCCGTTAGCGGGCCCTTATCTGCAGTGCTCGCCTTGGGAAGCATCGCGCCTCGAATCGCAGGTGACAGACTGCCCGGCCCGGGATTGGTCTGCTTCTTCAAGGCCGACTGTCCGGCCTGCCACTTGGCCCTACGCTGCTTGGACACCGCGGCCCGTCGTCTCGGGGCAGGAGCAGAGGTCATCGGGATCT
>JAJDWM010000661.1 GCA_022825595.1 Bryobacterales bacterium
TTGAGCCCCGATCGCCGGCGGTCAACGGCGCCAGATCCTGCGCTGTGGCCGGTTTGGACTGCACGGCACCTCCTGCAACCCAGCCGAGAACGCATAGAGTCAGGGCAGCCCACTTGGCGTTTGCGGTGTACCGGCAGCGCCAGCGTCTGGGGCCGCAGGGCGGCCGACCCTGCCAAACAGCAGCCCAACCGCCGCTTCGCCTCATGGACTTGCCTGGCTGAGATCCCCTCACCACGCGCGATCCATGCCGACGCCATTGGGATCGTCGCAGCGAGCCAAAGCGGACGCGCATCACTCGAGCCGAGGTCTCCGGTCTACGACACCGGAGCCTTCCTCGATCCGCACGAGAGCGTTGGCCGCCACTTCGGGAACTGATTCGATCCCTCCGTTCGGCCAGCGGACTTCGAGATTGGCCGAAAGGGCAGCACCGAGCCCGAAGTGCAAGCGGCTGTCGTTCGCAGAGTGGAAACTGGCTTGGCTCAGCACTGCCTGGGCCTGGCGGCGTCCTCCGTACCGGGCCACCACCGTGGCGCCAACCGCTCCGCGATTGGACTCCGTTCCGACCAGCTTGACCTTTAGCCAGTTGCCGCCGCCGGAAAGGTCGTTGCGCAACAGCGAGGGCGGCCCATTGAGATTTACGATCAGGATGTCGACGTCGCCATCGTTGTCAAAGTCGCCGAAGGCGCAGCCTCTGCTGCAGCGCGGCAATTGGACGGCTTCGCCAGCTTCGTGCAGAAGCTGCTCGAAGCGCCCATTACCGAGGTTTCGGAAGAGCACGCTCGGAGTTGCTGCAGGGTATCGCTCGAATTCCGCCTCAAGCTGCGGATACACGCTGCCCGTGACCAAGAAGATGTCCTGCAGCCCGCTGTTGTCGAAGTCGGCGAAGCCCGCGCCCCACCCTGTGTAGCGTGTCTCGACGCCGATTCCAGACCGCAGGGTAACGTCTTCGAAGTATCCCTGCCCGTCATTGCGGTAGAGACCGTGGGTGTCATCGAAGAAGTGTGTCTTGAACAGATCAAGGCTGCCGCTTCCCGAGTAGTCGCCGACAGCCACTCCCATACCCGCCTGTTCGGCCCCATCCTCGCTGACGGCACAGCCGCGCTCCAAGGCCTCCTCGGTGAACGTGCCATCACCGTTGTTCCGAAAGAGCAGGCTGGGACTGGAGTCGCAGGCGACGAAAATGTCCTGCCATCCGTCGCTGTCGAAGTCGGCCGCCACGGCGGTGAGGGCGTAACTGTCCCTGGCGTCTGCAATGCCCGACTCGCCGCTTACGTCAGCGAAGGTGCCGTCACCGTTATTCCGGTACAGCAGGTGATGGCTTCGTCGGAGACCTCGCGGCCCGCATACCACCGGAACCCCGTTCCAAACGCAGACCGAAGACGAGCCCGGCAGGGGCACGTGGTCGAAGCCAAACTCGAGATAGTTCGCGACGAACAAGTCCAGATGGCCGCTGCGGTTGTAGTCGACGAAGGTGCATCCCGATCCCCAACGGACTTCCGGGCGGATGAGACCGGCCTGTTTTGTCACGTCGGTGAACGTTCCGTCCCCGTTGTTTCGGTACAGGACGTTTTGCCCCCAGTAGGTGACGAACAGGTCGTCGTACCCGCTGTTGTTGTAGTCGCCCACACAAACCGCCGAAGCCCATCCATGCCGCACAAGCCCCGCCTGTTCGGTGACGTCCGTGAACGTGCCGTCCCGGTTGTTCCGGTAGAGTCGGTTCGTTGCTCCTTCCGGAACCCTGTCCAATGTCCGGCCATTGAGGACGAATATGTCCAACCAGCCGTCGTTGTCGTAGTCGACGAAGGCCGCTCCGCAGCCGATGGTCTCAAGGATGTAGCGCGGATTCGTCGGGGAACCGTAGATCGTAGGATGTGTCAGGCCCGCATCGCGCGCAACATCTTGGAAGTGCGCTCCGAACGGTAGACCGGACGGGCGGCCGCGCGGCTGGGCACGGACACCCCTGGACGCGACACCTTGAGCCCTCAGCTTTGCGGAACCGACACCCGCGAGCGACAAGACCTGTCGACGTGTCAGGGCCGCTGGCACGCCAACAATGTATCAGCGGGTATCCGGGACAGATCCGCCAGACGGCGAGGTGAACGCGTGAGTCGTCGAGCCGTCGCAGGATACCAAGAGACCAGCGGTGCCCGGACTACGCGGTGGAAGCCCAGAACGCACGTGAACTGTAGATGTTCCGGTGCCCATCTGGCACAATCGTGCCGGAGAGGCCAATCGTGGATTTCCCAATCTCCGGCAACTCGATGAACGCAGCTGTTGGAAGCTTTCGCCTAGTTGCGAGGAGTACCGCCACCGATTCTCGCCGTTTCGGATTCTGGAAGCGCTTGGCGGCCGTGACCGTCATTGCCCTCTCGACGGTCGGCGCCTCGGCCGAGACGGTTGACCAATTGCTCCAACGCGGCGCCGCCTTGCAGCAGCGGGGCGATTCGGACGGAGCGATTGCAGCGTTCCGCGCGGCCGTGAGCAGCGAACCGCGACGCTTGGACGCGGTCATGCAACTGTCAATTCAGTACCTGCGGACCGGACAGATCCAAGAGGCCGTGGCCAGCCTGCAGCGCGCGAAG
>JAJDWM010000489.1 GCA_022825595.1 Bryobacterales bacterium
GTCGGGGGGCCAAAGGCCACATATCGGGGCTGCCTTGGTACGGCACAAACCGGAGGCCCACCCGTCACAGTGCCGGGGCATGCTAAGCGCGCCACGGCCACAGCCGAATTGTGTCCGCCCATCCGAGTGTTTCATGGCAAAGGCAGCAGGCCGGTGCGTTGCTTGTTCGGGTTCCCCGCTGCTTGAAGCAGAACGGATCCCCTACGACGCGAGACCGCTGTTCCGGGGATCCTCGCCCGTCCAGATAACGCGCCGGGCTCGAGGAGCGGACTCACATCCTGCAACGAGCCAGTCGGCACGCGAGAATGGTGTGAGCTGGCTCATCGGGTATGCCTCGATTACGCGCTCAACTTGGCGTTCGCCTTCCTGTTGTCACCGTTGAACTTTCTTGGATTTACAGCCGGAGCCACCTGGAGGATCCGGCACGAGTGCAATACTTCAGGTCAGCGTGAGGAAGTTCAACACTGAGGGCCCCATGGTGCCCAAGCGGCACTACTGCATTCCGCCGCTCAGCCGCGTTGATCTCGAAGAACTCCTCGAACTTGTCGAGGACATGCGCTACTTCATCCTCCACGCCCCCCGCCAGACCGGCAAGACGTCGACCCTGTTGGCCCTCGCCGACAAACTCAATGCCACAGGCAAGTTCCGCTGCCTCTACGTCAACTTCGAGCCCGGCCAGACTGCGCGCGAGGACGTCCCAGAAGCCATGCGGGTCCTATTGGGCCAGATCGCAGAGGAAGCTGAGGCAGTGCTGGGAGATGAGTTCGTCAGCCGGACGATGCTGGACCTGCTTGCCAAGCATGGCGGTCACGGTGCCCTCAACGTAGCCCTGTCCCGTTGGTCGAGGGCCCGCAAGGAACCACTCGTGCTGCTCATCGACGAGATCGACGTGCTCTTGGGCGACTCCTTGATCTCCGTCCTGCGACAGCTCAGGGCTGGCTATCCCAAGAGACCGCGCGGCTTCCCGCATAGCATCATCCTGTGCGGCGTGCGCGACCCCCGGGACTACCGCATCTTTTCCACCTCGCTCGGAAAGAACGTCACTTGGGGCAGCGCCTTCAACATTAAGGCCAAGTCGCTGCGGTTGGGAGACCTCACCCATGACGAAGTGCGCTCGCTGCTGGGCCAGCACACCGCCGAGACCGGCCAAGAATTCGCGCCCGGCGTGCTCGACAGAATCTGGCACCTCACCCAAGGCCAGCCCTGGCTGGTCAACGCCTTGGCCCTCCTGGCCTGCTTTGAAGACAAGGCCGGCCGCGACCGCAGCCGGCCCATCGGCCTGGCCGCCGTAGACCAGGCCAAGGAGAATCTCATCCTCAACCGTGTCACCCACCTCGACCAGATCGCAATCCAACTCGGCGACGAGCGCGTCCGGCGCGTGATCCTGCCCATGATCGCCGGCTCCGACGATGCCCGCTATACCCCGCGCGATCTGGAGTACGTCCGCGACCTCGGTCTGGTCGCAGCCACTGGCCCCGTCCGCATGGCCAACCCCATCTACGCCGAGGTCGTCCCCCGCGAACTGACCCTCACTCAGCAGTCTGTGCTTGAGAGCCTCATCTCCCCGACTTGGTATGTCCGCAAGGACGGCAGCCTGAATCTCCCGAAGCTCCTAGAATCGTTTCAAGGCTACTTCCGCGAGAACTCTGAATCGTGGCTGGAGCGCTACGGACACCGCGAAGCCGGGCCCCACTTGGTGCTGCAGTCCTATCTGCACCGCGTGGTCAACGGCGGCGGACGCATCACTCGGGAGTACGCCCTCGCCCGCAGGCGAAGCGACCTGCTCATCGAATGGCCGCGGCCCGGCGGCACGCTGCACTCCAATCCCAGCAAGCACGTCGTCGAGTGCAAGGTGGTCGGCGATCGCTCCGGACTGGAGCGCGTCATCCGCGAGGGCTTGCAGCAGACGGAGTCCTACATGGACCTGTGCAGTGCGGAGTCAGCACACCTGGTGGTCTTCGACATGCGCCCCGAGAAGTCTTGGAAGGATCGGATAATCGTGAGGGGCCCGGAGCCGGGCCAAGCGCCGATCACCGTGTGGGGCATGTGAGCCCAACCGCGGGCCGCAGATGCGCGAGGATGGCTCCGCTCTGTCCGCTGCTGGCTGCGCCCGACCGTCTTGGCTCGTCTCCCTGCAAGCGGACACACCTGTGTTGGGCTGCCCAAGCGTGGAATAGGTGCTCAAGCGAGGGCGTGGATTGGACCGTCGCGAGCTGGCCCAGTTTGTGGCGTCGGATTCTCCGCTGCTGTCAGCCCGTTGCGTGGATTGGTGGGCGATCATTCGGAATGATGTCGCTATTCGGTAGGATCTGGCGCGTCGGGCGCTCAATGTTGGGCTAGTTCGCAGGAATGCCCACCGTGCCTCTGGTGGAGCTAGGACCTCCCAGTCCTTGGCCACCGTTGGGTGCACCTGTTCAAGTACCTGCGCCAGAACTTCGGCCTGGACAGCCTGCCCGAGTACCGCCTCGAAGACCTGGACCCGCAAGCGCGCGCTAGACAACATCGCCCAGCGTCTGAAGGCTGGGACGGCTGCAGGTGCGCGTACACCTTGAGATTGAGCGGCTCCACAATGCGCTTAACGTCACCTTCGCAGAAGCCGGGGACGGCCAGCGTGTGCCGGCCGTGCTGGGAAAGCGGCTGGCGCGTTTCGGGCTGACGCTGAATGCGACCAAGACCCACTACGTGGACTTCCGCCGACCGCGGAGTGCGCGGGGTCCCAGTCCGCAGGCGAGCTTTGACTTTCTCCGCTTCACCCTCGTATGGGCGCGGTCCGTGCGAGGCTACTGGGTGCTGCGGCAGATCATGTCTAAGAAGCGCTTGGCGCGGGCACTGCAAGCGGTGAGAGCATGGTGCAAGCAGCACCGACACGCACCCTTGGCGGAGCGGCAGGCGCGGCTGGCGACCGTGATACGGGGTCACTGCAACTGTTGCGGGATCACAGGAAACTCGAAGCGGCTCAGCCGATTCCGGCATGAGGTAGTGCGCATCTGGAAGAAGTGGCTGTCGCGGCGGAGCCGCAAGAGCCGCGCCAACTGGGAGCGCATAGCGA
>JAJDWM010000471.1 GCA_022825595.1 Bryobacterales bacterium
GCCGCAAAGCAAGCCCGTGACCGAGCACGTCAGGCTGTTGCAGGGAGGCCGCCGAAGAGCAGGCAAGCTATCGATGTTCATTCCAGCGACATCAGGGAATTCCCGTTCGGCACCCGAGTCGTTGGACGACCCTTCGCAGTCAGGTTGAGGGCAGCGCACGAACAGGCTACCGTTGCCTCCGATCGTGCGGTGGGCTGCGCAGCTTCGACGGACCATCCATCGATCGATCTCCGAATCGGACGCAGCCATGGCGATGGCGCTCTCGACGGGCTCCTACCCTGAACTTTCGTCTGAACAAGTCCGCCGCATCGGACGAGTCCTCGCGGTTGGACGCCGGCACCTGCCGGAGGCTTGAGCCACTCTCCTACCTCAGGTCGACGCGCCCGCATGGCCCGCGGCTGGCCGTGCTGAACCCTCCCTCCGCCCGCTCCGCAGGCGGAAGTTGCGGTTGAACGTGAACTTGGCACGCGCAGGGCGACTCTGCGTCGCGTCTCGCCCGCTGCGAACGCCGGCGGTGTGTGGAGGCAAGGCCAATGAACTGGTTGAGGATTAGCGTCTGCGCCGCACAGAAGCCGGCCTTGGCCAGCCTGCCATAGCCCAAAGTTCCAGGGGACCTCTCCGCCTATCGGGGCGACTCGTCCACAGCGAGACCGAAGAAGAAAGTGAGCTGGCCCATGCGCTGTTCGTGGCCTCCACCAAGTCGCCGAGCCTGCGCCAGGCGGCTTCAGCCCCTAGGTTTGCCACCATCCGAACCTTCGCGTTGAACTCCGCCCCCAGCAAGTGTTCGTCAGGCCCCTGGGAGAGAGCGAGTGGCAACCGCAAGATCCGCCGCCGTGGCTCTAGGCTGGCCCCGTCCACTTCAGTTCTGCGCGTCCGACCTGCCGACCGCATCTCTATGGGCCGAGAGGTCCGTCAGCGGACGCCAAAAGCCCGCGCTTGGGCCCGCGCTGCAAGAATCCGCGGCGTGCGCGTTTCGTGCCAAGCAGCGCTCCGCCCCGCACATTCTTGGCGGCTTTTTTCTCGCGGTAGCCGTTTGGCCTGATCCATCGAGCCGCCATTGACATACACTACAGCCAATCGACCATCTTGGGTCGATCGGCTGAGGGAATTTGGAACTAAAGGAGAATTGCATGCACAAGACACTTGCCGTGATCGCGGCATTGGCCCTGCTGACAACCATCGCCCCACCCATCGCGGGTCAGACCACGCAGGGCCAGATCAACGGAAGGGTCACTGACACAACCGGCGCCGTGATCCCCGGTGCGGAGATCGAAGTCATCAATCCCGCCACCGGAGTCAGCCAGGAGATGACCGCAAACGAAGTGGGGCAGTACGTCATGTACCTGCCGTTTGGCACTTATGAAGTGCATGTCTCTTCCGCGGGATTCGGGTCGAGCGTCACAACTGGCGTCCTCGTGACGACCGCGTCTGCAACGACGCTTGACGTGGAGCTCGACGTTGAGGCGGTGGCCGAGCAGGTCAGCGTCAGTGCGGCCGTGGCCCAGCTTGAGACTCGTGACACGACCGTCGGGGCGGCCATCGAGGAGAACCTGATGCGCCACGCACCCATTCCGGTCCAGGGCCAGAAGCGCCGACCGTATCAGTACATCGCCCTGTCGCCGGGCGTCAACAACACGAACGGTCGCGGGAACATCGCGGGCTCGCGGACGAACAACACTGTCATCCTGCTCGACGGACTCTCGACCGAGACCACCAACAACGGAGTCGGTGAGGCAGCGACCGCCACGGAGCCGAGCGTTGAGGCCATCGGCGAGTACAAGATGCTGCTGAGCAACACCACTGCCGAGTACGGACGCTCCAGCGGCGGCATGATCACCTATGCAACCAAGTCCGGCACCAACGATTTCCATGGCTCGGCGTGGAACATGCACAACAACTCGTTCCTCAACGCCCGCCCTTGGCAGGCGGCCGAACGGTCCAATAGCCGCAACAACGAGTTCGGGATCGCCGGCGGTGGCCCGGTCATCATCCCGAAGGTCTACAACGGGCGGAACCGCACTTTCTTCTGGTCGACGCTGGCCTACTACCGCCAGAGCGCTACCGGCAGCGCCACCAACTTCCTGACCTTGCCTACCTCCGCGATGCGGAGCGGCGACTTTTCTCACCCTGACCTGAACGTGCTCTACGACCGCAAGGACCAGTTCCGAGACGCTGACCAGCAGGTACGCTTCCGGCCGTTCGCCAACAGCCAGATCCCGATGAGCCGGCTCAGCCGGGTATCCGCCAACGTGATGCAGCTGCTGCCGCTGCCGAATGCCCGCGACACTCCCGAGCTCAATCACATCGGAAGCGTCTCGAGCACCTTCACGCCGTGGGACTTGACGGCCAAGGTTGACCATCACTTCACGGACAACCACCGCATTGCGGCCTTCTACATGCACGGATCGGCGCCTCGGCTCGAGAGCGACCCTGGGGGAATCCTGGACGACAGCTTCGGACGGACGAACTTCAACACGTTCCAGCGGCTCCGGGCCGACTACTCCTGGGTCCAGAGCCCGACGGTCGTCCACCAGATCCTCGTCGGCATCAACTATCAGGAGAACGGCCGCGAGCAGAACAACTTTGGCCAGGGGCTGGCGTCCCAGTGGGGCCTCGCCGGAATGCCAAGCAATGAGTGCCCTTGGATCCAGCTTGCGCGGGCGTCAAGCTTCGGCGTCTCAATTTGCGCGAACGCGCCTTCGAACAAGGAGTCGAAGCTCATTCCGAACTGGGCCTACAGCACGCTCTGGAACAAGGGCCTGCACACGATCAAGTTCGGCTATCAGGGACAGTACTGGCGCATCAATCGGCACGATCAGGGCGGCGCCGCCGGCGGCCTCACCGTAGGCGCGGCCGGAACATACCTGTTCGGAGTCTCCGAGGGGAATCTTGGCAGCGAGACAAAGGACACCAACGGAAGCGGGGGCTTCCACCTGGCGGACTTCTTCCTAGGTCTTCCGAACTTCGTCGGGACGGCCGCGGGCCTCGCGCTCGAGGAGCGGGAGGCGTACCACGCCCTATTCATCCAGGACGACTGGAAGGTGCACCCGAGGCTGACGCTGAACCTAGGGCTGCGCTGGGACCTGCAGATGCCCTTTAAGGAGAACAGCGGCCAGTTCTCGGGGTTTGACGAGCGGCTCGCCAATCCGGGTGCCACCGGGCAAATGGGAGCGATCGAATTCTATGGCACAAGTCAGGGGGCGAACGGGAAGCTCCGGGTTGGGCCTCCGACCTACGGCAACTTCGGGCCCCGCCTGGGTCTTGCCCTCCAGCTTACCGACAAACTCGTGTTCCGCGCAGGAGCGGGGATCCAATACATGGCGATCCAGAACACTAACGTCCGCTTTGTGAACCGGGCTGGCCACGAGGCCCGCGGCAACCCGCCTCCGAGGAACAGTCCCTTCGACACCTACTACGAGTGGGACAACGGCTTCCCAGCCTCGCAGCTCGGTACGCCGCCATTCATCGATCCGGCCTTCCTCAACAACCAGAGCTTTACGAACTGGATGAGCCCGTACACGATCGGCACTCCTCCGGTGCTTTACATGATCACAGGAGGGTTCCAGCGGCAGTTCAAGGACTGGATCATGGAGGCCACGTTCTACTCGAACATGGGCCGCAACAACCATGACCACGAGCGCATCAACGACCTGCATCCGGACTATTGGCACTTGGGCCCACTGCTGAACCTGCCCATCAACGATCCTGCCGTCGCGGCCGCTGGCTTCGGCAAGCCGTATCCCGAGTTTCCGGACAACCTGCCGCTCCACTCGGCCCTGCGGCGGTTCCCGCAGTATGGAAACATCTCCAACGACGCCGGCATCAACACCGGGATGAACTACAACGCGGCCATGCTGAAGGCGACCAAGCGCTACTCGAACGGGCTCTCGTTCTTGGGCCACTGGACTGTCGCAAAGCAGCTGGGCGATGTCGACTGGGCCCCAGGGGCCTTTGGAAGCAACACCCGCAATTCGTACAACCGCAAGCTCGACAAGCGGGTCAACCGCTACGACACCACCCACCGGGCTGTCTTCAACTACTCTTACGACCTGCCGTTCGGGCCCGGCCAGCGCTGGGGCGGCAGCAGCCAATTCAGCAAGTACGTCCTTGGCGGCTGGACGATCTCCGGCGTGCAGGAGTACGTAAACGGTTTCCCGATCTCAACCGGCGGAGGCCTGTCGGTGGGGATTCCGGGAGGAGTGCGGAACTTGGCGAACAGGGCCGCCGATGTGCCGTGGCGGAGCTCGATCGGGTGCGGTGACATGGTCTTCGGCGATCCCAGCCGTGACTTCATCCTCAACGCCGGGAACCCGTCCCAAGTGTTGCCCAACAGGCCACAAGCTTGGTTGCCCCCTGGCGATTTTGTGGAGGGCAACGCTCCCGAGGTGGATCAGGAAACGAGGCAGTGCCCGAACTTCAATGAGGACTTCTCGATCGTCAAGCGCATTCCGGTCATAGGCGAGAAGGTGAAGTTGCAGATTGGCGCAGACTGCTTCAACTGCCTGAACCGCCACCGCTGGATTGCGGGCCGCTTCGGCAACAACATCAACAGCTCGGGCTTCGGAAAGATCGTGCCCGAGCAGCCCAAGGGCCCCCGAACGATCCAGCTACGCATGCGAGTGGAATGGTAGCTGAGCCCGTCGCATCGGGCTGACATCAAGTCTGGCCGGAATCGCGCCGCCGACGTGTGGCCCCGATTCCGGCCAGTCCCACCGCGGGCGAGGCTCGCACCGACGCATGCCCGGTCCGCTGAGCCGGTTGTTGTCAGCAGCTACCGCTGTCCCGGTGGCTCCGGCTCGGCACCTGCGCATGACGGATGCCTTCCTGAGGATGCTGGAGGGTAGGCGGCTCTCCTTGCGCGGCCACCTGCCGTCTCGGCTTCGTACTGCGGATGACCCTGTTCTCAGGGCCGAACGGCTGGTCTGGATCTTGGGCGGCAGGGGAAATCGTCCAATGTCTCGCCAGTGGCCAAGGCCCCGCAGGCGGTGATCTTGCCCGCCCGGCCCGCAGCTTGAGCGAGAGCTTGCACAATCTGCCGGCGGGTGAGCATTGAGGCAACGGGCCAACGAAGGCCGCGGCGACCAGACAGTCAGATTCTGGACGGTCAGGTTTGCATGCCCACCGTCAAGCCGTTCGCCCATGAGATACGTAGTGGGCAGGCGGCGGGGGATCTCGCCTCGGCATGCGTCTACATCACTCCGTGCGGTTGGCGGGCCAGTCACGACCTCCCAGCGACAGTTCTGAACAGTCCGGACGCAGCTGCCACGGAGCCGAGCGGTCCCGTTCTCGTTGGCGCAGCCCGGATCGCCGCTTGCACGCCCTTTGGCGATCACGTTGAGACTCAGGGCGCACTGTCGAGGCCCGTGGAAATCACGAGAACCTGCGCCGGCGTCGCGAAGCCCCCGACAGACGGCCTTCAAGAGCGGGCACGTCGCGATGCGAAGTACGGAGGCGATCAGCGATGACCAAGGCACAGCTGCTGG
>JAJDWM010000153.1 GCA_022825595.1 Bryobacterales bacterium
CTGAACGACGGGAGCAATCTGGTGAATGTGGTGAGTGATGCGATCGCAGTCCCAAGTCCAGCGCACCCTCGGTAGACCGGAAGCCACGCCAAGATCACCGTACTCCTAGGGCGCGAACACTTCAGGTACGCTGACCTAGGACGCCGGGTCTGCAATGCGTTCACCTGCTGTGAGCGGATGGTGCGCCGCAACTGTCGGGCTGCCGGAACTTCCAATGCGCAATTGAGAAGCGTTGTTGCTCCATCGTGCTCCTGGCCACGGGAGCGAGCGTCCCGCGTGCCAGCAGGCCCAGTGTCCTGGTCAAGCACGTGTGCGCGGCCTGTTCGTCTTGGTGATCGGCACACGTCGCCAGAAGCAGCTCTGGACCACGGTGATCGCCAACGAATGCCACTGTGGAATGACCACCGTCGCGGGGGCCCAAATGCGCTATCTGGTAGACGCCGGGCACGGCTGACTGGCCGCAATAACCTTCTCGCTTGCCGCCCTGCGGCTGGCGGCACGCCAAGAGTGGATCGAGCGACTGTAGCATTCGGCAGTGGCGGGTGCATCTGAACAAGCTGGTGTGCCTGAGCCGATCCCTGATCGGCGGCGGCGCCAGTCTGGCCAGCCAAGTGCTGGGACGCGTACTGCGACCATTGCCTAGGGATTTCCGCCAGCGCTACGGGCCCAGCCCGTAGCCGGTTGAGAACGACTCGACGTGTGCCAGCATGAGGCCAGCCGGGCGGCGGCAGTTTTCGTGCACTTGGGACACTTCGCGGGCCGCAGGCACGATCCGGCACTGGGGAATGAGATCATCTGAGACGGCTACATCGGGCTCACGCTCGCGACCATGCTACATGGTGCGAGACAGGCAGCAAGCCGCTCAGGCCACCGGGAAGCTGTCAAGTGTCCAGACCCATGTTCACAGTCCGGTGATGGACTAGCTGGCTCTGTTCGGCTTCCTGGACCGTGGGCCGCAGCTTACGGGGCACGAGAGGCAAGGGTCGGCAAGCGAGCGCGCCAAAGTATGGGCTAACCCCAGCCGATCATCATGGTGGCGCGGATTCGATGTTGCTGGACCGGGAAATTGCGGCTCGCAGGCATGCGCTCGCGACACGTCTGATTGGTCGGGGGCGGCTGGTCGAGACCTAGCCCGCAGGCTGTCGATCCAGCCGAGGACATTACGTGAGGCGCTCTCAATGACACTGATGTCGTTACGTAGCGCGTGCTATCCGGTCCCAATTGGCCGCTTCGCGCATTTGCGCGTGTCCCTCATGAGTGAACTCCGCCATCCAGCGAACAATGGTGCAGCCGCGATCCGCCGTCGTCGAATCCATCCATGACCGGCACTGCGAGGCTCGCGGGCCCGCGGCGGGCAGGGTGGCTCCTGCGACCTGAAGTGCGCGCACGACGGATCCAGTTTGTGGCCCGACATGTGGCACGGTAGAGCCAAGAGGATTCCCGGAGTGTCCCTCTGCCGCAGCGCTGGGCCCCGGTGCGGACCGAGCCGAATCTCTACGTGTGCCAGTGCCCGGCTCCGCTCCGTTGACGGCGGACGACTTTGCTAGGCGAATGACCACTCGCGCCTAAGAATCTCGCTCGGGCAATCGGGCCGGACCCGTGAGGCGCTGCAGTCGCTCCTCCATTGCCCGCATTCTCTCCTCAGCGCTTCTCGCCCGATCCTCTGCGGCGCTGGCGCGTTGTTCGGCTTCCTCCCTGGCAGCGCTGGCGCGCTGTTCGGCGATCCGGCGCCGCCTCTCAGATTCCCCCAACGAGCCGTTGAACTCTTCTCCCGTCCGCTGGTCTGCGAACACTACTACCGTCGCCCCGTCGTGCCGCTGGGTACGGAGATCCAGCCCCAACACCTGGCTCCGAAGAAGTCCGCCCCTTCCCGCTCGTTCGACTCGCTCCAACGGAGCGTACCTCCCTCCACTGACCGCATAGCCTTCCAACTCGGTCCCCATCAGCGACCCTTCCGGGTCCAGCCGCCAGTATTCGCGCACTCCGATGCTGGCGTACTCTCTCGCCTTGTGCCAAGCGTCGTTCTCCGCCGTCGACGGGGACGCCACTTCCAGCACAAAGTCCGGCGCCTTGCCCTCCTGCCAAATCCTGAATGTGCTGCGGTTCCCGCCGCGCCTCACGCCGAAAACCACCTGGACGTCCGGCTGCAGCCATCTCGTCTCATCGCCGCGCTGGTAGTACACCGCCACTTCCATCGCCACGAGCACATCCTCGCGGTCTCGGAAGTGGTTGCGTAACGCATTCGTGGCCCGCCTGACAGCGTCCCCGTGCCAGACGCTCTGCGCTACCCAATGCCTTTCCGGGTACTCGACTTCGTCGTGTTCCCGCGACGCCGCCTCGCCCGCTGGGGCCACGGCGGTGCGTGCCGTCCTTGTGGTGGCCGCGACCGACATCTCAGATCCCAATTCGTGAGAGCGCCCCTTCTTCCCGATCATACGACCGCTGGAAGAGCAGCGCGGGCAGCCCGGCGAATGGGCGACGCCATCGTAACTCCCCGTAACGCTCGTCCAAGCCAACAGTATTCCACAGGGGGCACCCGGACTTGCTCAATCGGCAATCTCGAAGCGAGAAAACGAGACGGATCGCGGGCGTACGCTCATTCTCCCCACTTGATTCTGACTGTAGCTGTGGGATCGTCTTCGTCGTCTGTTGGGACGGACTCCGTGAACAGCGCCGAGGCGCTCGGCAGAGGCCAGGCCGTCCAGCGCACAGTGGGCGATCGCGAGGTAGCGGGCGGGGCTGCGGCGATCTATCGGCGCCACTTGTACGCAGCCCTAGCCGCGTCGTCCGGGGACCGGCTGCGACGCGTCCAGTTAGGCAGCAGTGGGGGGCCGAGACCCTGCCGACAAACTGTCGACCTAGCCGAGGCGATGCCCTCAGTCCCCTGTTGATGGCTTGGAATCGCTATGCTGCACGTACGATTCGCTCACAGCCGGGTACTTCACTCACTTGAACTTGCCTTCCACGCGTGAACTCTGCTATCCGGAGATCTCCGGCGGGTTCCGCTCCCAGCAGGGAGCCAAGGACTTCGCCACGCTGCGGAGCGTATTCTCGACGGCACAGAAGCAGGGCCTGAACCGCATCGCTGTCCTGATGCAAGGGCCGGACAGCCCGCAGGCCCAGCTGGAGCCTTAGCAGACGCCCCGCGTCCCGCCAACGATTGACCCGCCGCCTCGCCACTGGAACAATCTCCCGCGACGCTGCGATTCTCGGCAGGGAATCCCTCACTTCAGCGGACAGTCACCGAGAATCTCCGTCGAGACGATCAATCAGCCCGTCATTCGGCTCAGACACCTGCCGATTGGGTAGCTGGGCAGTTACCTTCACGCTGACTGCCGAACCCACCCGACGCCCTCCGCCGAGGCTCTTCGATGGCCATTAACCCTTACGACTTCAAGCGGCGCCTTTGTGACCAACTGGGCGCTGCGGTAGGAGTAGAGCAAGGCCCAGATGGTGAGCTCATGCCTGAAGCTAGCTTCGAG
>JAJDWM010000586.1 GCA_022825595.1 Bryobacterales bacterium
AGTTCGTCAGGCATCCGCGGTCAGAGGCCGTCATTCTTGGGCCTAGATGCCCTAGGCGAGGGAGAAAGTGGATCATGTCCGCTCAAGTGTCCTGATCAGGGTTCGTCGCATTGCGACTACCGGTCGTGGGGCAGGTGCACCCACCGGCTCCGAGCGGGTCGTGTACGCTTGCCGCAGCCGTGCTCGCGCTGCAACCCCAGGGTCCGCATCCGCCCCGCCACGCGCTGGCGGGACAGCTTGTTCCCGCTGGCCAGCAGGTCAGCGCGGACGCGACGTGCCCCATACTGACCGCGCGAGGGCTCATGAATCTCCGCGATGAGCTTGGTCAACGCTTCGTTCTCTTGCGCTCGCCGACTGGGCCTGCGCTCGAGCCATGCATAGTACCCGCTGGGGGAGACCCCCAGCACCCGGCGCATGCAGCCTACAGGCCATCTGCCCCGGCGCACTCTTACGTATTCGAAGATCCTGGCGGGAGCAAACCGCTCTCCCGAGCGAACCAGACTGCTGCTTCTGCCAAGATGTCCCGCTCCATCCGCACGCGGCGATTCTCCCGCCTCAGCCGGCGCAACTCCTTGCGCTCATCCGGGGTAATACCGTCCTTGCGCACGCCCTCGTCCAAAACTGCCTGATTCACCCAGCGGCGCACCGAGTCGGTCGAGACCTGAAACTCCGCGGCCACCTCCGCCAAGCGACGATTGCCAGTTCGCGCAATCCGCGCGACGTGCTCCCGAAACTCTTTCGGATGTGCCTTCACTCTTGGCTGTCTCTCGCTCGTCAGCGGAGCCTCCTGATCCTTCTTCCCATTACGACCTACCCACGAATCTCAACCGTCCACGAGAACGGCGTAACTCCAAAGCTGACTGGCCTCATTGCGGAGCCCGGTCCACCCAGCCCGGCTGGCGGTTGCCTGTGAGAACGTCGGGCCAGCCTGTGGGATGTGCGGCGGTAGCCATAGGCGGACGATCGCGCCGAGCGTCGTGCCAACCAGCGGTTCAGGACCCGGCAATTCCTGAGCACTGCAACAATGAGCGCGTGCCGAGCCGTTGCATGGTGCGTGCGATCGCCTGCGGGTTGGCGCTAGCGGCCACTAATCCCTCTGCGCGGGGCCAAGACCACGAACTATGGGACAAGCCACGCCTGCGGGTCGCCTTGTCGAGCCTTTCCGTTGCTCCCGAGGAGGACTGCTCTGTCTCGGATGTAGACTCGTCGGCCTGGGCTGGCCGACATGACGAGATCGCCGAGCTGCACGTAGGACTCTTGTCAGCCTATGACGGGATTACGTTCCCGAACTTCCACTACGTGCAGATCGAGCATATAGTCGCCCGCAACGAAGCGGACGAGTCGGGGCTTTGCGACAGGCCCGTAGAAGCGAGGGCGGCATTCGCGGGCGACCTGCTAAACCTTACGTTTGCGCCGGGAGCGCTAAACGCATCCAAGGGGGATTTGGACGCGCACGAGCTCATGGCCGCAGAATCGTCGATCTTCCGAGACAGTCTGACACCACATGCCAAATGCTGGTGGATTGCCCAGTCCATCCGAGTGAAGGACAAGTACGGACTGAGCGTCGACAGAGAAGAGAAGGCGACGATGCGGTCGATCCTAGAGGACTGCGACGACGAACATGTGTTCCGCCCCGTCCTGGCCTCCCGCGCGGATTGGGTCTTCCGTACTGCGTTCTTGCAGGCGCTGCCCGTTGCAAGTGACGTCCCACAGTGCTCCGACCAGGACAGCGTCCCGACCGCTGACCGACTTCAGATCGCCTCGGGCCTGGCCAGCCCATATGTCTCGGAGATGGCCTGCCTGCCGTACGTCGTGCCCTCACGGAGGTCGGTGGTGGAGACTCCTAAGACCGAAACCGGAGAGGGCACTCCACCCAACGAGTCACAGCCCGACCCTCGGGCCGGACAGACCGAGGCGCAACGGGCATGCATCCTGACGCTGGAGGAGCGAGAAATCAGCAAGACGTGTGGGAACGTCTCCGAGGTGTGCCCGGCCGTCGAACCGATCTTGGAGGGCGAACGGCTGTACGAGTTCCTTCGAGATGCGGACCGGGATCGGATCGTGTGCGAGAGCCTCTGACAGGCCGTCGGGTGGGGCAGCAACCCGCTCCCTCGCGGGCGATGACAGCATGTGAGCGCCCTAGCAGCCGGAGGGGTCCAGAGACCGGAGGCAGTTGCAGCCAGACCGCGACATCGGCGAAACGCCCAAGGTCTACCCGCAGCACAGCACCCTTCCAAGGGAATCGGCACGGGTTGGTCAACCTCAGCAGCCACGGTTTCCGCCCCATCGCTCGAGCGGTCGGCAGACCGCCGAGGTACGCTGCCCCGGGCGCTGTCTGTGTCAGGCGGTGCTGTAACGCTTAGCTAACGTTCTCAGCCGGGCGAGGTGTTGCGGCACGGCTGTGAACGGATCAGGGCGGTCCTCATACTCCAGGGCCATGTAGCCGCGATATCCGGCAGATGCGAACATCGCCACGATGCGGTCCCAGTCGGAAGGGGAATGGTTGCCATCTTCGTCACGGATGTGGACCTTGAACTGCGAATTGACCGCGTACGGCAAGCACATCTCGATCTGGTCGTACGGGTCGCTGCGAAAGTTCCCGGTATCGAGATTGATGCCCACGTTCGGGTGGTCGGCGGTCTTGACGATCTGCAGGATCCGCTCGGCCCGCGACGTGATTCCTCCGTGGTTCTCAAGCCCAAGCACGACTCCGTGCCTTGCAGCATAGTCCCCTGCCCGCTTGAGGATCTCCGCGACCCAACCCGCAGCCTCGTCCTCCGTGCTGCCGTCTGGCACGTTCCCGCCAAACACACGAATGTGGCTGGCCCCGAGCTTGTGCGCCACGTCTACCCAATGTCCGAGCCAAGCCGTCTCCACATCTCGCTCGCGCTCCTGCGATCGGCAGAGATTGCTTCGGATGGCGATGCTTGGCAGCTCGACCGCGGCCAAGTAGGCTTTCCTCCTCAGTGAGTACAGGAACGAGTCGAGGTTCGACCGGGGGAACCAGTACACGGTCGCGTCGATCCCGTCGACATCATTCTCCACGGCCATGTCGACCAAGTCCTCGTAGGTAAGCGAGCCCGCCCCCAGCGCAACGCGGAAGGAATACGCGCAGATCGCCGTCTTGAGGCGGGGAGTCGAGCCCGGCAGCTTTGGAGATCCAGCCCGTGCCAAGCCGGGAAGCAGGGGAATGCAGCCTAGTGCCGTGCGCCGTGTGACCATCGGTAAGATTGTAGGCCGTACGAGCGGTGCCCAACCCGCCAAGGCGACCACGGCGATCCGGCGCCGCCCAAAACACCGAGGCCACGGGCCGGCCCGCAATTCCGTCTCTCACTGCCATGACACACCTCCGTCCAAGCAGAGCACTCGGGTTCGCGGCCATCCTCCTCTTGGCAAACCGCGCCGTCGTTGCCAAACCCAACATCGTCGTGATGATGGCCGATGACATGGGCTATTCGGACATTGGGTGCTATGGGGGCGAAATCCGCACGCCAAACCTTGACGGCCTAGCCTCGAACGGCCTGCGATTCACGCAGTTCTACAACGCCGCTCGCTGCTGTCCTACGCGGGCGTCCCTCTTGACGGGACTCTACGCCCACCAAGCGGGCATCGGCCACATGACCAGCGAGAACGAGGAACTGCGCTTCGATCTCGGCTATCCGGGATATCGGGGATTCCTGAACCGCAGCTGCGTCACCATCGCAGAGGCGCTCAGGCCGGCCGGCTATCGGACTCTGATGGCAGGCAAGTGGCACGTAGGGACCTTCGAAGGCATGTGGCCCGTCGACCGCGGCTTCGACGAGTACTACTGCATTGTTCGCGGGGCGTCGAACTTCTTCCGCCCGGCGCCCGACAAGCTGCTGGTCCGGAACCGAGAGCGGGTCGTGCCCGGGGAGGACTACTACACCACGGACGCTTTCACCGAGCATGCGATCGAGTTTGTCCGGGACGCTGAACGAGTTGACGATCAGCCATTCTTCCTGTACTTGGCCTACACCGCCCCGCACTGGCCCCTGCACGCCTGGCCGGAAGACACCCAGCGCTACCGGGGCAAGTACCTGA
>JAJDWM010000219.1 GCA_022825595.1 Bryobacterales bacterium
GTCCAGTGCGCTCGACACGCTTGAATCCCTCTGCCTCAACGGCGACTCGATAGGGTCCTGGCTGTAGCGAAGGTGCGACAAAGCGGCCCGCTACGCCGGTTTCCGTGGCGAACTCGGCATTGGTCGCCGTGTTGGTTACCGTGACGACCGCTCCGGGAACGACCGCGTCCGTGGCATCCGTGACGACACCTTGCAGGGTCGCTGTGATCGTCTGGGCGTGCCCCTGAGAACCAAGGGCTAGCAGAACCAGCAAGAATGAAAAAAACACCGGACGTGGCATTGCTCCTCCGTTCGGAATTCACTGCCCGCGTCTCGCGGAGCGGTCCGCCGATCGCGAGGACGGCGCGCACGATTAAGGAATCACTGGCTAGAGTATGGATTCACCACGCTCGGGCGTCAACACGTTCAGGCGCACCGATTTCAGCAACGGCCCGGAATCCGGCCCTGTGGTAAGTTGAGACGTTGAAGCCGTCGCGAGTGACTGTCGTCGGCACTGGCGCCCGGAACACCTGAGATTGGTCTGCGGGAAGAGGACCCGCATCCAGCATTTGCGCCTCCCCCATGGATCGAGCAATTGCCAACCGATACGTCGCGGCACTGGCCGAGATCGTGACCAAACCCGAGTGCGCACTCACTCCCGAATCGGCCCTGGAACAGCTCGAGACGTTTGGGGAGCTGCTGTCCAGTTCGCCGGAACTGGGAGTGGCTCTGTCGTCACCGGTCGTCAAGCCCGAGGACAAGCGCGCCTTGATCCGGGACATCGGCTCGCGGGCCGGCCTGGACGCACTGCTGGTGAACTTCCTCTGCGTCGTCACTGACGAGCGGCGCATCGGGCACTTCGCCCTCTTCGTGGACGAGTACCGGTCGTGGCTCGATCGGCACTTGGGAAGAGTCGCCCTAGAGGTGCGCCTCGCACGGCCGGTCGGCCCGGACCAGAGCCAGGCCCTGGAAGCCCTCTTCCGAAATGTCACGGGAAGCCGGGTGCGAACGACGTATCTCCATGATCCGGCGATCCTCGGCGGCTGCTCGGTGCAGGTCGGCTCGACGCTCTATGACGGCTCGCTGCGCACGGCGCTGAATTCGCTCGGCGACAGGCTTGCATCCGGACGGCAGTGAGCGCAGATCTCCGAGAAGGGGAATAGGCATGGCCAAGATCAATCCATCAGAGATCACCCAGCTCATCCGCGAGCGGATCCTGAACTACGACGCCACAGTCGAAGTAGCCGAGGTGGGCACCGTGATCTCGCTCGGCGACGGCATTGCGCGCGTGCACGGCCTGGACAGCGTTATGGCCGGAGAGCTCATCGAGTTCGAGGGCGGCATCTCCGGCATCGCCATGAACCTCGAGGAGGATCAGGTCGGAGCTGTGGTGATGGGAGACTTCACCGAGCTCAAGGAGGGCGACCAAGTCCGGCGGTCCGGGCGCATCATCTCGATTCCGGTCGGCGACGCGATGCTCGGCAGGGTCGTAGACTCTCTCGGGCAGCCGATCGACGACGGCGGTCCAATCGAGACGACCCAGTACAACCCCATCGAGCGCATCGCCCCCGGCGTGATCGACAGGGAGCCGGTCAAGGAGCCCATGCAGACTGGGCTGAAGGCGATCGACGCGATGATCCCCATCGGTCGCGGCCAGCGTGAGCTCATCATCGGCGACCGCCAGACGGGCAAGACCGCGGTGGCCATCGACACCATACTCAACCAGAAGGGCGGGGACGTGATCTGCATCTACGTCGCCGTCGGGCAGAAGCGCTCGACTGTGGCGCAGGTGATTAAGACCCTCAGAGACCGGGGGGCGATCGATTACTCAATCGTGGTCGTGGCCTCAGCCTCCGATCCCGCGCCGATGCAGTACCTCGCGCCGTTCGCGGGAGCGGCCATCGGCGAGTACTTCCGCGACACCGGTCGGCATGCGCTGTGCATATTCGACGACCTGTCCAAACACGCAGCGGCGTACCGCGAGATCTCGCTGCTGCTGCGTCGCCCTCCTGGCAGGGAGGCCTATCCGGGAGACGTCTTTTATCTGCACTCGCGCCTGCTGGAGCGGGCCGCCAAGCTGAGCCCGGCCTTAGGAGGCGGGTCACTGACCGCGCTGCCGTTCATCGAGACGCAGGCCGGCGACGTCTCGGCCTACATACCGACCAACGTGATCTCGATCACCGACGGGCAGATTTACCTGCAGGCGGACCTCTTTAACGCCAACGTGCGCCCCGCTGTTGACGTAGGAATCTCGGTCAGCCGAGTCGGCGGGAATGCCCAGATCAAGGCAATGAAGTCCATCGCCGGAACACTCCGGCTGGACTTGGCGCAGTACCGCGCCCTAGCCGCATTCGCGCAGTTCGGCTCCGACCTTGACAAGGCCTCGCAGCAGCAGCTGCACCGCGGGGACAGGCTAGTGGAAGTGCTCAAGCAGAAGCAGTACCAGCCGATCTCCGTCGAGAAGCAGGTAGCCGTGATCTTCGCCGGGACGAAGGGCTACCTGGACGATCTCGAGGTCTCCCAGATTGCGGACTTCGAGCGCGACCTGTACGACTTTCTCGACTTGCAGGGCGAGGACGGCGTGCTGGGCATGATCCGCGAGCGCAAGGTGCTGGACGACGAGGTCACGAACGCCCTGCACGAGGCCCTCCGCGAGTTCAAGGAGCACTTCGCGGCCACGCACGCTCTGGCCAAGGCCAGCTAGCCAACCATGCCGTCCCTGATCGACCTGCGTAGGCGGATCCAGTCCGTCAAGAACACGCAGCAGATCACCAAGGCGATGAAGATGGTGTCGGCCGCGAAGCTGCGGCGGGCCCAGCAGGCCGTCGTCGGGGCTCGGCCCTACGCGCGGCTGCTCGAAGAATTGCTCGGGAGCGTCCTTGCCGCGAGCACAGTCGATGGGGAGCGGGCGACCCACCGCCTTTTGGAGGCAGGCGACGCCCGGCGCGTGCTGCTGCTGGTGCTCGCCGGCGAGAAAGGGCTCTGCGGCTCGTTCAACAGCAACCTGTTCAAGAAATCGGACGCGTTCATCAGGCGGCAAGATGGCAGCGAGGTGGAACTGGAACTGCTGGGCCGCAAGGCCGTTGAGCACTACGGGAAGCGCGGGCATCCGATCAGTGGCAGGTGGGAGCGGGTCTTCGTGAACGTGGACGTGGCCACGGCGCAAGAGCTGGCGGACAAGGCCATAGAGAGGTTTGCCAGCGGCGGCGCCGGATCCGTGTGGATCGCCTACAACTGCTTCCGCACCATCCTCAGGCAAGAGGTCACCGTCGAACAGCTCCTGCCGGTCGCGCCTCCCGCGCCGGGAGCGCAGGGCGGGATGGAGCATGAATACGAGCAGCCCGCGAGCGAATTGCTCGCCGAACTGCTACCGAAACGCGTGGCGACCCGCGTGCACGTGGCGATGCTCGAGTCAGCCGCCGCCGAGCACGCCGCAAGGATGGCTGCCATGGACGCGGCCACCCGAAACGCGGGCGAAGTGCTCGACAATCTCAGGCTCCACCTGAATAAGGTGCGCCAAGCAAGCATTACAGCGGAGATCATCGAGATCGTCTCCGGCACGGCGGCTCAGGAGTAGCGCCTAACCGGTACTAGGAGGATCGCAACCATGGAAGCCGTAGGGAAAGTCATCCAAGTGGCCGGCCCGGCCGTCGACATCCGGTTCGACGGCGGGAGCCTGCCAAAGCTCTTCAATGCAGTGGTTGTCAGCAGCGAGGGCTTCGACGTGCCCGAGCCGATGCGGGTCACATGCGAGGTGCAGCAGTACTTGGGCGAGCAGCGAGTGCGCGCACTTGCCATGCAGCCGACCGACGGGTTGGTGCGCGGCATGCACGTCACCGACACTGGCCGGGCCATCTCGATGCCCGTGGGCCCCCAAGTGCTGGGACGCGTGCTCAACGTGCTGGGAGAGCCTGTCGACGAGCGCGGGCCGGTCGAGACCGAGATGGCGCTGCCCATCCACCGCGATCCGCCTGAGCTGACCCAGCAGTCCACGGAGTCGGAGATCCTCGAGACCGGAATCAAGGTCGTGGACCTGATCGAGCCCTACCTGAAGGGCGGCAAGATCGGCCTGTTCGGCGGCGCCGGCGTCGGCAAGACCGTCATCATCATGGAGCTGATCAAC
>JAJDWM010000772.1 GCA_022825595.1 Bryobacterales bacterium
GACAGGCTAGGCTGGAGAAATGCAGTTCACCAGCCGAGTTGGGCGTATCAGCGAGTCCACGACTATGGCGGTCACCGCCGAGGCGGCGCGCCTGAAGCGCGCCGGCGTCGACGTCGTCGCCTTGGGTGCTGGCGAGCCAGATTTCCCGACCCCGGACCACATCAAGCAGGCCGGCATCGATGCCATCCATGCCGACTTCACCCGCTACACCGCGGCCGGCGGCATACCGGAGCTGCGGCAGGCGATAGTCGACTGGCACGCGCGGGAGTTCGGCACGTCGTACGGGCCCGCAGAGTGCATCGCCACGGTCGGCGGCAAGCACGCCATCTTCAACTGCATGGCTGCGCTTGTCGCGCAGGGCGACGAGGTAATCCTGCCCGTCCCCTACTGGGTGACGTTCTTCGATGTCATCAACTACCACGGAGGCAGGCCGGTCAAGGTGGAGACGAGCGAGTCGGAGGGCTTTGCCCTGACGGCCGCCGACATCGAGGGAGCGCTGTCGGACCGGACCAAGCTGATCGTGGTGAACTCCCCCAGCAACCCTTCCGGTGCCGTCGTCGAGCGGGCCGAGTTCGAGAAGATCCTCCAGCTTGCGGCCAGCCGAGGGATCACCCTCCTGTCGGACGAGTGCTACAGCCACTTCGTCTACAGTTCCGAGCCGTTCTCCATCGCCGCCGCTGACGGTGCCAAGCCGAGCGTCGTTGTGGCCGGCTCCCTTTCGAAGACGTTCGCGATGACCGGGTGGCGCCTGGGCTATCTTCTGGGCCCGGCCGCGCTCATCTCCAATGTCAACAAGCTTCAGAGCCACGCCACCTCCAACCCCACGTCAATCGTGCAGAAGGCGGCGGTGGCGGCGCTGACCGGGCCCATGGCACCGGTCTACGCGATGCTGGAGCAATACCGCAAGCGACGTGCCTATGTGATCGAGGCGCTGGAGGCGATTCCCGGCGTCACGTGCCCGCGACCGAGCGGGGCTTTCTATGCCTACCCCAACGTCCGCTCGACCTTCGGCGGGAAGGGCGTTTCCAGCGCGATGGAGTTCGCGAAGAAGCTGCTGGCCGAGGAGCACGTCGCCATCGTGCCCGGCGAGGCCTTCGGGTCCATCGATCAGGTGAGGCTGTCCTATGCGGCCTCGCTGGAGGACTTGGAGGAGGGCATCCGGCGCATCGCGCGCCTTGTGTCTAGGCTGACGTGAACCGACTGGGACCCCTTAAGTTCCGTCCCACGCTCCGCGAGAAGGTGTGGGGCACTCGCGACCTCTCCCCGCTGCTCCCTGCCCAGCCCCGCCGGATCGGCGAGGCTTGGTGCATCCACGACGGCGGTCGTGTGGCCTGCGGGCCTATTGAAGGCCGCACGCTGGCAGATCTGGTCGTCGAATTCGGCGCTCGGCTAATGGGTCCGAACTGGAACCCGGCCTCTCGTGGGGCGCATCGGCGCCCGCTGTACGGGAATCTCCCCCGAGACAGCTTTCCCCTGATGGCCAAGCTGCTCTTCGGGGCTGGCCAGCTCTCGATCCAGGTGCACCCAGACGGCGGGCCGGCCACGGCTCAGAGCGGAGTGCGCGGCAAGTCGGAGCTGTGGTACGTGCTGGCGGCTCGCACCGGGGCTCGGCTCGGCCTTGGGCTGAGGCGGTCCGTGTCTGCGGACCGGCTCGCCCCTGCGGCGCGTGATGGATCCTTGGAGCGCCTCCTGCGGTGGGTCCCCGCCATGCCCGGCCAGTGCGTGCTGGTCCCCGGGGGCACCGTGCACTGCATCGCAGGGGGTGTCGTGCTCTGCGAGATCCAGCAGAACTCAGACGTGACGTATCGCCTCTACGACCATGGCCGCCCCGGTTTGGACGGCAGGCCGCGGCCCCTGCAGCTCGGACGCGCCCTGCAGGTCGCCAAGACCGAGTTCCGGCCAGAGGTCCGCAGTCCGACGCGCATTCTCAAGCGGCCCTGCCTGACGATGGCGCTCGACCGCTGCGCCGGATTCGTGGCCGAGCTCCTTTGCTGGGATCAGCCGTTCTTGTACACGCCCGACCAGCGTCGTTGCCATGCGCTGGTCATCGTCCAGGGCGTAGGCTCCGTGAACGGCATTCCGTTTGAGGCCGGGGATGCGTTCCTCGTGCCGGCGGAGTCGCCGCGCTTCCACATCGATGGCAGCGGGTCGCGGGCCATTCGCGCCTACGTTCCCTGAGGCTTTCCCAGTTCCGGGTTAGTGGCTTCCAGCCCGTCGTGCCGCCACGCGCGGCGCATCGAAGCCATCCACACCACCGCCGGGCCAAGCATCGCGATGCCCAGAATCAGGGCGCCGGTGCGCGCCGGCAGTCCCGAGTCCAACAGCTGGCCCATGCAGTATGTGGACACTGACGCCGTCGCCATGAACAGGCCCATGTCGGCGGCAAAGACCCTCCCGAAGTACTGGTTCTCGGAGTTCAGGTGCAGCAGGGTCGTGGAGCACACCCACACCAGAGCGGCGCCCGCATGGGCGAACACCAGGCAAAGGCCGGCTAGCAGCACGGATTCGATTTGGCTGAACAGCGCGTACCCGCACCCCGCCGCGAGGTAGCCGAACAGCACTGTCATACGCATGCTCTGCTGGCTGCCAGTGATGCGGCGCCCCATCAGCAGCGGCCCAAGGGTCGAGCCGGTTCCCTGGAACCCGAACAGCATTGCCATCCCGAGGGCGGCGCTGTCGCCCACGAGGAAGTCTCGGCTGCCGAGGATCGTCGTCAGCACCACCCGCATGCCCATGATCCCGAGGCCGAACTTGAGGGTCAGCAGCGTGGCGAGCCGCCAGTTGCTGACCATGTAGGCGAATCCCTCAATGATGGGGGCGAAGCTGAGCGTCTCGCTCCATTTCTGCCGCCGGCGCCCCGCCAGATGGCGCTCGATCACCCGCACTCGGTAAACGAACCATGCCGAGACGAGGAACGACGCCGAATTGGCCAGGAACACGAAGGCACGCCCCAGATAGGCCACCGCAACCCCTCCCAGCGCCGCTCCGGCGGTCACCGTCAGCGACCATGTGGTTGAACCGAGAGCGTTCGCGACGGGCAGGTCGTCCCGTCGGACCAGGCTTGGAAGGATGGCGCTGCGGCCGGCCTCGAAGAAGGCCGCCGTGCCGATTTCGAGGGCCAGCAGCACGAACAGCAGCCAGATCTCCTCCCGACGGTCGATCAGCAGCATGCACAGCACCAGAACCGCCCGGATCAGGTCGCTGAAGAGCATGACCTTGCGGCGGCTCAGGCGATCGTTCGCGACCCCCGCAGTGGGCCCTAGCAGCATCATCGGCAGGATCTGAAGGATCGCCGCCCACGCCACGTGTTCGGCCCGGCCGGTCAGCTCCAGGATCATGGAGTAGATTGCGACGGAGTAGAACCAGTCTCCTGAGCCGCTGATCAGCTGCGCGAGCCAGACCTTCCGGAAGCCCGGCGAACGTCGCAGCAGCCGCCAGTAGCCCGGCAGCGACACCGCGGATGCCATGATCCGCCCCTCAGGCCGAGTACAGGCCTGTGCGCTGCTTGGCTCGTCGCAGTGTACTCTGGGCGATCGGCGCCACGCGTTCCGCGCTGGCGAGCAGGACTTGGCGCAGCTGGGGCCGGTCCGCCACCAGCTCCGCATAGCGCTTTTGGATGGGCGCCAGCTTGGAGTTGACCATTTCGGTCACTTGCCCCTTGAGCGTTCCGTAGCGCATCCCGGCGAAGTGTCCCTCCATCCGGTGGTCCGACCACCCGCTGAAGGCTTGGAAGATGGTCAGCAGGTTGGCCACTCCGAGGCCCGGCGCGCCCCAATTGACGCCGGGCTGCGAGTCCGTTACGGCGCGCCCGACCAGCTT
>JAJDWM010000132.1 GCA_022825595.1 Bryobacterales bacterium
TACAGGCCTGTGGCAAGTGTCGCAAGGCTTGGCCGGCACACGGGCGAAGGCAAGTACCCTCTCGTAAACACCAGCGACCGCGAAGCCAAGCGATCCAAGTGGGGCGTACGAGCGACCTGGCTCCCCATGAAGCCGTAGTCCGGCCAACCGTGGTCGTCTGAAATGATCAGGACGATGTTCGGGGGCTGGCCTGGTGCCTCGGCCGCAAGCCCTAGGCCGGGGACTCCTGAGAGAGCCAGCGTGGCGAGAGCCCGGAGGAACACTCCGGCAGGACCGCCCGGAAACCACAACCGCACTGGGTCAGTACCCCTTCTGCTTGTCGACAATGTTGTACAGGCGTTGCCCTTCGGCGAACCGCTTGATATTCGACTTAACGATCCCCAGCATGCGTCCCCGGTCCATGTCCGACCGTCCCGCGATGTGCGGGGTGATGATGACGTTGTCCACGCCCCAGAGCGCGTGGCCCTTAGGAAGGGGCTCCGGATCCGTCACGTCGACCCCAGCCCCAGCCAGCCGCTGCGAGTCCAGCGCCTTCACCAACGAGTCCAGATCGTAGGTTCCGCCGCGGCTGACGGCGATGAAGTACGAGCCCTGCTTCATTCGCTCGAACTGGCCCGGTCCGATCATCCTGTGGCTGGCGGGGGTGTGAGGCGCTGCCATGAAGAGCACATCCGCATCCCCGATCACGCTGTCGAGCATGTCCGGCTTGACCACCTTCTCAACGTACGGTGCGTAGGGGATGTCCTCGGGGTCGACGCCGACGACCTTCATGCCGTGTGCCCAAGCCCGGATGGCGATCTGCATGCCGATGCCGCCCATGCCGATCACCAGCGCATTCTTGCCATTGAGTTCCACCAGCGTGTACGGTCGGCCCTGCCAGTTCTCGTCGGCCTGCCTCTTCAGGTATGTAGGCAGGAAGCGCGTGTGCGCCAGGAGCAGCGCCATCGCATGGTCGGCAATCTCCGGACCTTGGACAATCTGGTTGTTGGTCAGGACTATATCGCTGTTCGCCAGTGAATCCGAGCCCGACTTGTGCAGGACCTGCTCCACACCGGCACTCAGTGTCTGTACCCAGCGCAGCTTCTTGCCGGCTTGGACCAGCTCCGGCGAGATATTGCCGATGTACGCGTCCGCATCGGCGATCTCGCCCATGGCCGTGTCGGAAGAAACCCTGACTAGCTTGACCTTGTCGGAGGCCGACTGCCAGTCAGCGATCGTCTCCTCATTCTGGCCAGCGACCAGAATCTTGAGCTGCTGTGCCCCGCACAGCGATACAGATAGCGCAACGAGCGCCAGAAAACGGACCATGACTATTCCTCCCTGGGACCTGATTGTACTGAAACTTCTGCGGCAATCCGGAGCGTGTGCGAGGGCCGACTAAGTCTTCACTGCAGCCGCGTCGGCCAGGCCGACCCCGCCGGACGATCAGGCCAGCATGGCATCAACCACCGCGCCGCCCACGTCGGTCAGCCGGAAATCGCGTCCCGAGTGACGGTATGTGAGGCGCTCGTGGTCTATTCCGAGACAGTGCAGGACGGTCGCCTGCAGGTCATGGATGTGGACAGGATCTCGCTCGACAGTCAGGCCTAGCTCGTCCGTCCTACCGATCACCTGTCCACCCCTGATCCCGCCTCCGGCAAACCACACGCTAAAGCCGTCCGCATGATGGTCCCGACCGATGTTCGCTGGATCAGAAGGATTCCGCCACTCGGCGAGGGACGTGCGACCGAACTCACCCGCCCAGATCACCATGGTCTCATCCAGAAGACCTCGCTGCTTCAGGTCTTGAACCAAGGCGGCCGCCGGCTGGTCTGTCGTGCGGCACTTCGCGCTGAGACCCTTATCAAGGTTGGTGTGGTGGTCCCACTGGGCGTGCTGGTTCAGGACAAAGCGAACACCACGCTCCACCAGGCGGCGCGCCAGTAGGCAGGTCATTCCGTATTCGCGAGTCGCGTGGGCGTTCAGACCGTACATCTCGCGGATTGTCTCGGACTCATCGGAGATGTCGATCAGCTGCGGCGCCTCCGCCTGCATCCGGAACGCGAGCTCGTAGGCCGCGATGCGCGCCGCAATCTCTCGATCCCCCGAACGGGCTAGCTGCTGGGCGTTGAGCTCGCGAATCAGGTCCAGATCTTCCCGCTGCATCTCAAGAGAGACGCCGGGGGGATTGGACAGGTGCAGGATCGGGTCGCCAGTGCTGCGGAGCAAGACCCCTCCATAGTTGGAAGGTAGAAAGCCATTCGTCCAGTTCCCAGTGCTGCCCTGCGTGGACGAGCCGGTCTTCAGCACGACAAACCCGGGAAGGTTCCGGGACTCGCTTCCAAGGCCGTACGTGACCCAGGACCCTATAGTGGGCCGCCCGGGAAGTGGATTGCCCGACATGAGCAGGGCCTGGCCTGGGTGGTGATTCACAGACTCGCCTCGCACGGACCGGACCAAGCAGATCTCGTCCGCGATCTTGGCCGTGTGCGGCAGCCACTCGGAGAGCTCGATCCCGGACCGGCCAGCTGGCGCAAAGCGCCGGCGGCTTGCCAGCACCTTTGCTGTCGGCTGGATGAAGGCGAGCTGCAGCTGGGAGGCCACGGACGGAGGGAGCGACTGACCGTCCCACTTGTGCAGCTCCGGCTTCGGATCAAACAGGTCGATCTGGCTGGGTGCCCCGGCCTGGAAGAGGAAGATGACATTCTTAGCTCTAGGCGCAAAGTGGGGCTGGCGCGGCGCCAGCGGATCGGCTGACACGGGTGCAGTGCGACCCTCAACACGAAGCAGGTGGGCGAGTACTCCTAAACCAGTCCCGAAGAGGGTCCGCTCGAGAAAGTCGCGACGGGAGCGGGTCAGGCTCAGTTCAGGAAGTGTCATGGGCGGGTCACAAACTCGTCAACATTCATGAGCACCCTGCCGACGCCTGTCCAGGCCACGAGCTCGCGCTCGTCGATGCCCTCAACTCGGGGCAAAGCGGCGGAGTCACCCTCCTCGCCCTTCCCTGCCGCAAGGCGCCCTTCGACATACTGCTCGAAACGGCTGACCTCGCCTTCGGTTGGCTCGCGGCCTAGCGCAAGGTTGAAGGCGTAGCGCAGCCGACCCCGGAACGAAGCCCTTGGAGCATGGGACAGTACCCGAACAGCGAGGGCGCGCCACGCTTCGGCAAAGGTGGGATCGTTTAGCAGATTGAGCGCCTGGAGTGGCGTGTTCGAGCGTTCTCGCCGACATGCAGGGGCACGGAAGTCGGGAGAGTCGAAGGTGACTAGGTACGGAAATGGCTGGGTGCGCTGGAATTGTATGTACATGCCGCGCTTGTAGCGCTCTGCGCCCGTGCTGGGAACCCAATCCGTGCCCCCTGCCTTGAAACCGGTCGTGCCTTGAGGCATGGCGGGACGGAAGCTCCGACCGCCGACATCCCTGTGCAAGAGGCCAGAAGACGCCATGGCCCTGTCCCAGATCAACTCTGCCGGCAGCCGCAGGCGACTCTGTCGCGCGAGCAGGACATTCGACGGGTCCAGCTTTGCCAAGTCCTCCGGCACGCGGGCCGACAGCTTGTACGTCTCCGACGTCACGATCAAGCGGTGAAGGTGCTTGATGTCCCAGTGGCTATCCCGAAGCTCGGCGGCCAGCCAGTCCAGCAGCTGAGGATGACTTGGCGGGGGGCCCTGCGTGCCGAAGTCCTCCGAGGTGCGCACCAGCCCTTGGCCGAAGTACTCCTGCCAGACTCGGTTGACCGCCACTCGTGCGGTCAGCGGGTTTCCTTCAGAGAATAGCCACTGCGCTAGGGCAAGCCTGTCAGCGACAGGTTCCGGGGAGGTCGAAAGGGCATGCGGTGTGCGTGGGGACACCTCGATCCCCCGTCGGTCCCAGCTGCCCCTGACACGCAGGAAGGTGGGGCGACGGCTGCCACGTTCGCGGACGACGCGAGCCTCGCTGGGCTGAGGGAAGCGCCTGTTGAGCTCGCTGATTTGCCGCAGGGCATCGGGGAATCCCAATTCCTTGGCCTTCTCCGCTCCCACAACGAGACTGTATGCGCGGAGGAAGTAGTATGTGACCATGTTTGCCTGACGCCAGGTCCTGCGCTCCGGAGGGATGCGCACGACCTCTTGGCCGCCATCCGTATTCAGGCCGAGTTCCTGCCAGGCCAAGTCGTAGTCCAGATAGACACCCGGATTCGCGCCGGCCTGAAGGCTGCGGCGTTCCCAGTCCGCCTGCAGCGCGGGCACGTCGTGTTCGTCTAAGATGCGCTGGTGCTCGCGCCGGTAGTCGTTGACGCTCTGCAGGTAGGGCCCCATCTCTCCCGAGAGGGGTGCGTAAACCATGGCCTCCTCAAGGTTGTCGAAGTACGCAAACACCCGATAGAAGTCGCGCTGCGACAGCGGGTCGAACTTGTGATCGTGGCACTGCGCGCAGCCGAGGGTAAGCCCCAGCCAGACTGTGCCGAACGTGCTGGTCCGGTCAACGGTCTCCTCGAAAGCGTATTGCGCCGGATTGACGCCACCCTCACGGTTGCGTAGTGTGTTGCGGTGAAACCCGGTAGCGACGAGATCCTCGACCGTGCGGTCGGGCACGAGATCTCCGGCTATCTGGAGGGTCGAAAACTGGTCGAATCCCATGCCTGCGTTGAGTGCGTCAATCACCCATCGCCGGTAGCGCCAAGCGTGCGGGCGGACCAGGTCCTTTGCGTAACCGTCCGAGTCGGCATAGCGCACTTGGTCCAGCCAGTGCATGGCCTGCTTCTCCCCGAAGTGGTCCGAAGCGAGCAGCCGCTCAACCGCGCGGCCGTAAGCACCCGTGCCGCCATCTTCCAGGAAGGCGCGCTGCTCTTCCGGTGTCGGAGGAAGGCCTATCAGGTCAAGGCTGAGGCGGGTGAGGAGTGTCCTGGGTTCTGCTACAGGTGCCGCCTCAATTCCTTCCGAGTGAAGGCGCACCCGCACAAAGTGGTCCACCGGGTGATCTCCGGCGGGCACGGACGGGCGGACTATCGGCTGGAACGCCCAGTGTCTCTCCTCTCCTGAGGAAGCTTCGCCTTCCGAGCCTCGCGAGCCTTCCTCGGGCCAATGTGCCCCTTGGTCGATCCATGCACGCAGCACGCCGATCTCCGCAGCCGACAAAGGATCTCCCACGGGAGGCATCACCACCTTCACTCGATAGCCCGCCACCATGTGGACCAGGCGGCTCTCCCGTGAATTCCCGGGCAGTATTGCGGGGCCCGAGTGCCCTCCCCTCATGGCATCAGAGCGCCGGTCAAGGCGCAGACCGTTCATCGCGTTCGTGGAGCCATGGCACGCCTCGCAGCGGCCCCTGAAGATTGGCTGGACGTGAGTGGCAAAGTCTATCTGCCCAGTCGCGGGCTCCGGCATGTCCACGGTTTGGGCAACCAAGGCGGTGGCGCCAAGAACGACCCAACCAACAGAAACGGCGCGCAAGGGCAGCATCAACCTCCCCGCGGGAAACAGGCACGACAGCGGCCAGTCCTGGACTTCGCCGCGGACGCTCCGTGGGGTGGCCGTCCCGCGCGACTTCCCACGCACCCATCGTAACGGCTGGGCCGACCCGACGGAAACCAGTCGGTCAGAGCCAAGCGACCGCGAATCTCGGAACGACGGACGAGGCTCAGCCCTGAGGGTCCGCGACAGTCTTCGACTCTAAGCCACCCCAACCAAGGCGAGTCATGCACGCGGCAGGGACCACCTGCACGCGATCGGTGGAGGACGTCTGCCGGCTGCGCCGAGGCCTACCTCCGGCACTGACTGTGTCGGAGACGGATGGCAGTGGCTGTGGGCAAGACGCTCCCCGTCTCGGGTATGACAGCTGTCGCTCGGTGGCGGTCCCCTCGCTTGATCTCTCTTGGTGGGACGCTGGCGTCCGACCAATCCATCGGTCAACTTTCGCGTTTGGAGCGCCGAGAACGGATGGATTGGTCCAGTTTCGGCCCTTGCGAGTGATCTAGAACAACAGAAAAGTGCGGAATCGTACCCTAGACTGCCCCATCGTTGTCTGAGCCGTGCTACGATCACTGCGGCATTAGCGCTTTCTGCTCCAAAACGCATGGAGTGCTTTGAATGCCTTGTAGCAGGACAACGTAAATAGGAGGTCAAATGGCAAACAAGGTCTTGATTGGGATCGCTGCTCTTGTGGCGATCGTGGATGCTCTGGCTCCGGATCTCGCGGGCGCAGGCATCGCGTCGCTGCTCTTGGTGCTCGTCGGCCTGATCTACGCCGCACTTGCCTGGGATCCCGAAGATGCGACCGGTGAGCTGATCGTGGCAGTGGCTGTTGGCGCGGCCGCAAGCGCGGACGTGCTGAACCACATTCCGGCGATCGGTGGGCATTTGGACGCGATTGTCGGGCACCTCAGCACGGTGCTGTATGCGGGTGTGGCGACAGTCTTGGCGATGAGGATCCTCAATCGGCTGAAGGGCTGAGAGGTGTCCTGACGGCCTTCGGCAAGGGCGCCACAGGCGTGGCTCGCACACTATGTAGTGGGTGAGCCGGTTGCGGGTTCAATATCTGCCAACTCAAGCGTCGGTCGCGACCAGGGCCGTCGGTCGCCAGGAATCAGATGAGGGGTTCTCGGGAGCATTGCCGGACTGAGCCGTGATCCGAATTCCTTGCCGTAGGCTGTTTCGACTGGGGCCGTCAGGCCGCTTGGCGACGCGGCTGCGGTGCGAAGTCGGCGGTGAGGGACGTGCTCTCTGAACGACACTTCGGGAAATGGCCAAAGCGCAGGTAGGTGAGTGTTGGCTAGGTGGCCAGTCTTGCGGGACCACGGCGTTCGATCCAAAGGGGTTGTCGGCATGACCCGAGATCGTTCTTGGGAACGACCTCAAGGCCAAGAATCAAGGCGAGTGTGGGCTAGGGTCTCTGAGGTTGGCGAGCGGCTGCGGTAGTCCGTAGCCGCTCGCGTTTGCTTCGCTT
>JAJDWM010000486.1 GCA_022825595.1 Bryobacterales bacterium
GACACGCCCGGCCACGTGGATTTCTCCTACGAGGTTTCCCGCAGCCTGGCGGCGTGCGAGGGGGCGTTGCTCGTGGTCGACGCTGCGCAGGGTGTGGAGGCGCAGACGATGGCCAACACGTACCTCGCCCTTGAGCACGACCTCGAGATCGTGCCAGTGCTCAACAAGATCGACCTACCGGCGGCGGACCCGGACCGGGTCCAGTCCGAGATCGAGGGGACCATCGGACTTGAGGCGTCCGACGCCCTGCGCATCAGTGCCAAGACGGGCGCCGGCGTGCCAGAAGTGCTCGAGGCGGTCGTCCGGCGCATACCCTCGCCGCGGCCGCGCGAGGGCGCTCCTCTCAGGGCGCTGCTCTTCGATTCCTGGTACGACCCGTACCGCGGGGTGATCTTGCTGGTGCGAATGGTGGACGGCCGATTGGCCGTGGGCATGCGCATCCGTATGTGGTCGACCGGTCGGACCTACGAGGTCGAGGCGCTGGGCTACCGCACGCCGGCGCCGGTCACTTGCCGGGAGCTCAAGGCGGGCGAGGTGGGCTGGGTGGTCGCGAACATCAAGAACGTGACCGAGACCGGAATCGGGGACACCGTCTGCGAAGACCGCAACCCTCCGCACGGACCGTTGCCCGGCTTCCAAGAGTCCAAGCCCATGGTCTTTGCTGGGCTCTATCCGGTGGAGTCCCACCAGCACGAAATGTTGCGCGACGCGCTGGAAAAGCTGCAGCTGAACGACCGCTCGATCCGCTTCGAGCCGGAGAGCTCCGCTGCACTCGGCTTCGGCTTCCGGGGAGGCTTCTTGGGGCTGCTGCACCTGGAGGTCGTGCAGGAGCGGCTTGAGCGGGAGTTTGGCCTGCGCCTGATCACCACGGCCCCGGGTGTGCGGTACAGGGTCACCAGGACGAACGGGTCGGTGGTTGATGTGATCAATGCCAGCCTGTGGCCTCCGCAGCGTTCGATACGCCAGGTCGAGGAGCCGATCTTTACGGTCACGGTGATAACCGCCGACGCCTACCTTGGCGGGATCCTGCGGCTGTTCGAGGAGAAACGCGGCGTCCAGCAGAGCTTCGAGTACACGGCAGGACGGCGGGTCGTGCTGACGTACGAAGTGCCGCTGAACGAGATCGTGCTCGACTTCTACGATCGCCTCAAGACGGTCTCCCGGGGCTACGCGTCGATCGACTACCACTTTTCTGGCTACAGGGTCTCGCCAATGGTCAAGCTCGATATACTCGTTGCTGGTGACGCGATCGACGCCCTGTCGATCATCGTCCACAAGGATCAGGCGCACGCCCGCGGAAAGGCGCTGATACAGCGTTTCCGAAAGCTGATCCCGCGCCAGCAGTTCGAGGTGGCCCTTCAGGCGGCGATCGGCAACAGGATCGTCGCTCGCGACAACATTGCGCCGCTTCGCAAGAACGTGACGGCCAAGTGCTATGGTGGCGACATCACGCGCAAGCGAAAGCTGCTCGAGAGGCAGCGTGAGGGAAAGCGCCGCATGAAGCGGGTCGGTCGCGTGGACATTCCTCAAGAGGCCTTCTTGGCAGTGCTCAGTGTGGGCGATGGGCGGTAGGGCGACACACATGGTGCCGGCCTCTCAGGCCCCGCTGCGAGTCTCGTTCTGGACCGGGTCCGTGGTCGCCCTGTGCGTCTTGGCGTGGCCGCCGCCGTCGGCCGCGCAGGGTCAGCCTGCCGACGCCAAGCCGCGCTACGAGGTCTGGGCCCAGCTGCGCGCCCGCTCCGAGAACCGCTTCGGCGCAGGGGAGAGCGCCGCCAAAGAGGATGGACTGGGGATCACCCGTGTGTGGCTCAACGCGAAGCTGCGCGCCACGAAGGGTATTCGGTTCGGCGTGCAGCTCAACGATGCCCGCGTCATAGGGCTGGACGCCCCCCAGCGGCGGCGGGCACTTGAGGATCCTCTTGACTTCCGCGAGGCCTACGTCGCGCTTGGACCGGAGGATGGAGCCGTGGAACTGCGCGTTGGCCGCCAGCAACTGGAGTTCATGGACCAGAGGCTGATCGGGGCGCGCCGCTGGAGCAACACTTCGCCGATGTTCGACGGAGCGCAGCTGACGATTCGGCGCGGCGAGCACCGCGTTCACTTGCTGGGAGTCTCGAACGTGGGCATCCGAGACGGGTTCAACCGGCCTTTGAGAAGCCGCTTCCTCTACGGCGCGATCGGCTCGATCCAGCTGGCCAACGGCAAGCACTTATTGGAGCCGTTCGTGCTCGCAAACCGCCGCGAGGAGGACGCCGCCTCGAACACTGGGGGTCTTCTGGGGACCGCCGGCGGCCGCCTGTCGGGACGCTTCTGGGAGACGTGGGACTATCAGGTCATTCTTGCCGGGCAGGGAGGCGGACTGGCACATCGACCGCAGCGGGCGTGGATGGGCGTGTGCGGACTGGGCAAGACGTTCGATTCGGCGCCTGGTCAGCCGCGTCTGGGTTTCGAGTGGAGCCAGGCCAGCGGAGATGACAATCCCAACGACGCGCGGACCGGCACGTTCGACACACTGCACCCGGCGCCGCACCGGATCTACGGCGAGAGCGACATCGTCTCCCTGCGCAACCTCAAGTTCCTGAAGGGGGGTGTGAACCTGCGGCCCGGGAGGCGCTGGAGGCTGACGTTCGACGTCATGGACCTGCGCGTCGCCAGCACGCGGGACGCGCTCTACGGACTCAGCATGCGGGCGGCTGTGCGGCCGCCTGCGGGAGGTGCCGCGAGCGACTCCATTGGGCAGGAGGTCGATCTTGTGCTGCGGTACTACCCTAGGCCCAACGTCGAGCTGCGGTTCGGAGCCTCGCACTTCTTCGCCGGAGCGTTCGTCACGGGGAGTCCCAATCCAGGCGAGTCGCAGACGTTCCTGACGACTGCCCTGCAGATCGAACTGTGACCTTGCCGTCCGGAGCCGGATGCAAGCTGCGATAGAGTTGGTGCGATGCGCCCGAACCGGACCCGCCAGATCCTAGAGAACGGCGCCGTGGCCGTCGGGATTGCCCACGCCCAGATTCCGACGGCGGAGGTAGCGCGGATGTTCAGCGCGGCGCGGATGGACTGGGTGTTCCTGGATTCCGAGCACAGCCCGTTCTCGACCGATACCCTGCATCGGCTGTTGCGCGCGTACCGCATGACTGACGTGACGGCGGTCGTACGGGTCTGCGACTTCCAGTACGACCTCGTGGCGCGGGCGCTGGACTCCGGCGCGGAGGGGATCATCTTCCCGCGCTGTGAGGACCCCGCGGTGCTTCAGCGTGCCGTGCGCGGAGCGAAGTTCCCGCCGCAAGGGCATCGCGGATTCGGGCTCGGTCCTCCTCAGATCGGGTATCAGCAGGCGGGATTCGACGAGATCGTCGCCCACTGCAACAGCGAGTCGCTGATGATCGCGCAAGTGGAGTCGGCTACGGCTCTCGAGCGACTGCCGGACTTGGCCGCCGTTGAGGGCCTTGACGCGCTGCTAGTAGGCCCGGCCGACCTCTCCATCTCCTTGGGGGTCGGTGGCCAATGGGACCACCCAAAGCTGGTGGATGCGATCGATCGGGTGATCGCGGCCTGCCAAGCGGCGGGCTTGTGGCCCGCCATCCAGGTGCGCGACGTGGATCTCGCGACCTTCTGGATCGGCCGCGGAATGCGCCTGGTCGGTTGCGCCAGCGACGCGGCCTTGCTCTGGGGAGCCGTCAGCCGCGTTGCGGGCAGACTTCGCGCCGTTGCATGACAGTTGCGGCCTTGGTCCGAGGTCCGCGCTGATACAATGCTGCTTGCGCGGCGCGGCGGCCCGCGCACGGATTGGCGGCAGCTTCGGCGTCACTGACACCAACTACGGACCCCTTTGATCACGGGTCGCTTGGGTCTTCTGCCGCGCGGGCGGCGGCCCGGGCAAGCAATTCGATGAGAGGGTTTGGAGTCGCGCTTCCGGCCGCGCCTTGCCGCCGCCGTTCGTCGCGCTTGCCCGCTCGAGGGCAATGAGAAGGCCGAGCCCCGCCTACATTGCCCTGTTGGCCGCGGTCTGTGCCGCACTGCTGCTGGCCGGAGCGCTCCTGCGTCCCGAGCCTGCGCCGGAGGATCTCGCCGCCGCGACCCCGGAGCTGCCCCAATTGGGGCGGTTCGCGGATCGGCGCATGCTGGAGCGCATCGCCGAGTACTTTTCCTACGCCGCCACGCTCGTTGAGGATACGGTCCTGCTGCTGGCCGTCAGCGGCCAGAGCGGAGTCGTTTGGCAGGTGGGAGAGGTGGTCACGTCAGCTCGCCGCGGGCCTTTTCCGTCGACCGACCGCACGGCCCTCGCCGGTCGTGCCGTCGAGCTGCCGGTCACCGCAACAGGGCCGCCGCGGCCGTACGTGCTGTTGCAGGCTCCTCGGGAAGCCGTCGTGAGCAGTCGGCCACCGGCTCGGCTGTACCCGCGCGGGTCGTGGCTCTTGGCGGTCTGGAGGACGGTGGACGGCGACCTTCTGCACCAGCCCGGCAACCTGTTCGGTTTCTTGGAGCGAGATTGCGGAACCTATCGCCTGACGGAGGTGCTGACCAACTTTGACCTGACTCCCCGTCAGGCGGGCGGGGGGATCTTTTCCCTAGATGGGGGACTGATCGCGGTCGTGCTGGACTGTGCTGGCGAAATGGTCGCAGCGGAAGCCAACGCGCTGGAACTGCAGGCCCGCCGCAGGCAGGCCGGCGAGGACATGTTCCCCGAACGGTACGGGATGCGCCTTGGCCGGATGGCCCAGGACGAGGCTGCCGCTCTCGGCGGACCGGATTCGGAGGGCCTAGTGGTCCGTGAGACGTGGTGGGGCTACGGGGCACACCGCGCCGGGCTCGTGCCGGGGGACCTGATCGTCTCGATCGAGAGTTCCCCTGTCACGGATCTGAGCGACCTTGAGAGCCTCCTGCTTCCGGTCTCCCGCGAGCACTTCGACCTCGGCGTGTGGCGCGACGGAAGTCACGTGAATGTCCGCATTCCTGCGCGGCCCGCCAGCGCCGACACGCACGTCGGCCTCGGATTCGTCGGTGACGAGGGCGGCCTGGAGCTCGGCTCCGTCCTGGGGGGAAGCCCGGCGGGTCGTGCCGGGGCGCGGCCCGGGGACCGGGTGCTCTCGGTCAACCGGCGGCCTGTGGATTCGATGGCAGAGTTCGAGCGGGCTTGTGCGGACGCAGACGGCGGGATGGCCCATCTGGTGCTCGCGCGAGGGGGCCGCTACTGGGGCGCGATGGTTCGGGTCGATGAATGAGCTCTCGTCGCTGGGCGTGATCCTGCTGCTCGCGCTCGCAGCCGGGCACCTCGTCCGAGTATTGGGCATCCCCGAGGTCACCGGATACCTTTTAGCCGGGATGGTCTTGGGGCCGTCGATGCTGGGATGGGTCAGCCACGATAACATCCAAGCCCTTGAGGCCCTCAGCGAGGTGGCGCTCGGACTGATCCTGTTCTCGATCGGCGCCGTCTTCGAGTACAACCTGATCCGGCGCATCGGCTGGAAGATCGTGCGCCTCACGCTGGCCGAGTCGATGCTGGCCGCCGGTCTGGTGCTGGTCAGCATGCTGGTAGTCGGCCAGTCCTGGCCCGTCGCGATCCTGCTGGCCTCGGTGTCGATAGCCACCGCTCCGGCCTCGACCCTCATGGTGATGCGCGAATGCAACGCGAGCGGCCCGCTCACCGACACGCTGCGCGGCATCATTGCCATCAACAACATTGTCTGCCTGATCGCCTACCTGCTGTGCGAGGCGGTCCTGATGGTGGTGGCAGACTGGGGCCAGCATGGGCCGGTCCGTTCTGTGCTGCTGGCTGGCTTCCCCCTCGTCTGGCAGCTGGTCGGCTCGGTCGCGCTCGGGTTTCTGGCGGGCCTGATGCTGGCGGGCTGGGCGCGCCAGGTCACCGAGACCGGGGAAATGCTTATCCTGCTCGCGGGATCCATCCTGCTGAGCGTCGGAGTTGCCCGCCTGCTTGACCTCTCCCCGCTCATCGCCAGCCTCTCGGTCGGTGCCACCATGGTCAACCTCTCCCGTCGCAGTCGCCGCCTCTTCAAGACCCTGGAGGGCACGGATCCGCCCTTCTACGCGATCTTCTTCGTGCTCGCGGGTGCCGACCTGAACCTCGAGCGCCTGCTCGAGATTGGAACTGTGGGGCTGCTGTACGTACTAGCCCGCGGTGCCGGGAAGCTGGGCGGCTCCTGGATCGGCAGCCGACGTCTTGGAATGGGCCTGAAGGTGCAGCGGTTCCTCGGTCTCGGGCTCCTGACGCAGGCTGGACTTGCGGTAGGGCTGGTCATAACGATCGGCCAGCGGCTTCCGGAGTACTACCCGTTGGTCTCCACCGTCGTGTTGTCGGCGGTTGTGCTGTATGAGGTGGTCGGTCCGATCTCCACAAAGTTCGCCATCGTGCAGAGCGGAGAAGCCAGGCTCAGCCCCGATCGGGTCCAGTCGATCTGGGCGTGAGTAATCCCGGGCCGGCACGCCCTGAGAGCGGTACCATGCAGATCTGCGGGCAACCACGGGCCTGCACAGCGCAAAATCGCCCTTTCGAGGGGCCCACCCCCCTTGACACCGAATCTTGACTTGGGGAAAATTGTGCGAGCCGGGAGAGCATGCTACCAGATGTGGTATTCTGTCTCGGTCGAGCGCAATTTGTAGTATGTCGCCCGAACACTAAACGCCCGGAAGGAGGGCGGTTACTGGGCTAGTTGCGCTATTTTGCGCGAAGGCATCCAAAGAGGTCGAAGAGAGGAAGACGAGCATGAGTGTGTCAGCGGTCCAAGCGCCGGTCGAGAGTCGGGGGTCAGTGCGCGTTGCGGTACGCCGCGAGCGCTCGGATGTCGGGCTGACCTACAGTCGGTACTTCACCCGGGACTTGGGCAAAGGGCAGCGGCCGTACCATGGCTTCTCTTGGGAGCGGAGGCCGGCCTTGATCACGGACAGCTCGGGTGAGGTGGTATTCGAGCAGCAGGATGTTGAAGTGCCCTTGCAGTGGTCCCAGACGGCCACGAACATCGTCGCGAGCAAGTACTTTCACGGTACTGTCGGCGAGGAAGACCGCGAGACCAGCCTGCGCGAGCTGGTGGGCCGGGTCGTCGACACGATTGCCGACTGGGGAGCCGAAGGGGGCTATCTGACGGACGCCGGCTCGGTCGAGGCCTTCCGCGACGATCTGGCGCACCTGATGCTGCACCAGAAGGCCGCGTTCAACTCTCCGGTCTGGTTCAACGTTGGCGTGCGCAAGGAGTCGCGGGGGTATGGCTGGGCGTGGAACAGGCGCAGCGAGCGGGTCACGGCGTTGGACCCGGACGAGCACCGCCCGCAGTGCTCGGCATGCTTCATTAATTCGGTCGAGGATTCGCTGGAATCCATCTTGGACCTCGCCAAGACGGAGGGCATGCTGTTCAAGTGGGGCTCCGGCACTGGCACGAACCTGTCCAAGATCCGCGAGGAGGACGCAGGGCTAGCCGGGGGAGGACGCGCCTCCGGGCCAGTTTCCTTCATGAAGGGCTACGACGCCTTCGCAGGAGTCATCAAGTCCGGCGGAAAGACTCGTCGCGCCGCGAAGATGGTCATCCTGAACGTTGACCACCCCGACATCAAGGAGTTCATCTGGTGCAAGGCGAGGGAGGAGAAGAAGGCGCACGTGCTGATCGCCAACGGCTACGACGCGGCCATCGACGGCGACGCCTACTCGACGATCTCGTTCCAGAACGCGAACAACTCCGTGCGCGTCACCGACGAGTTCATGCGCGCCGCCTCCGAGGGGCGCGAGTGGTGGACAAGGTCCGTCCAGACACGTGACCGGGCCGGGCGTCACGACGCAAGGGGCCTGCTCCGGGAAATCGCCGAGGCGACCCACCAGTGCGGAGATCCCGGGATGCAGTTCGATTCGACCATCAACAAATGGAACCCGGTCAAGAACACGGCCCGCATCTACGCCTCTAACCCCTGCTCGGAGTACATGTTCCTGAACGACTCCGCCTGCAACCTAGCATCCCTCAACCTGATGAAGTTCCAGACGCAGCAGGGGCGCTTCAACGTGGAGGCCTTCCGGCGTGCCGTCAAGACCCTCATACTTGCGCAGGAGATCCTCGTTGACAACGCGGCCTACCCCACGGAGCGGATAGCGTTCAACTCGCACTCCTACCGCCCGTTGGGGCTGGGCTACGCGAATCTGGGGGCTCTGCTGATGTCGCTGGGCGTGCCCTACGACTCGCGCCGGGGGCGCTCCATCGGTGCCGCCATCACCTCCACGATGTGTGGTCAGGCGTATCTCACAAGCGCGGAGATCGCCCAAGCTCGCGGGCCCTTCAAGGGCTACGCCAAGAACCGGGATCCGTTCTTGGATGTCATCCGCATGCACCGCCGGGCCAGCGAGCAGATCCCCCGCGTCGGCGTGCAGAGCGACCTTCGCGAGGCAGCCGAGGACGTCTGGGAGGCGGCCTACCGCTTGGGGCGCAAGCACGGCTATCGCAATGGCCAGGTCACGGTGCTGGCTCCCACTGGAACGATCGGGTTCATGATGGACTGCGACACCACCGGAATCGAGCCTGAACTGGCCTTGGTGAAGTACAAGAAGCTGGTTGGCGGTGGTGTGATCAAGATCGTCAACAACACTGTCGGGCAGGCCTTGGACCGCCTCGGCTACGAGGAGAGCCAGGTGAACGCGATCGTCAACTTCATTGACGAAGAGGAGACCATCGAAGGCGCCCCGGGGATCAGGGAAGAGCACCTGCCCGTCTTCGACTGCAGCTTCAAGGCGCAGAACGGCAAGCGTTCGATCCATTGGAACGGACACCTGCGCATGATGGCGGCCGTGCAGCCGTTCATTTCGGGCGCGATATCGAAGACCATAAACATGCCGGCCGACTCGTCGGTCGAAGATGTCGTCGACGCGTACCTAGAGGCTTGGCGACAGGGCCTGAAGGCTGTCGCGCTCTACAGGGACGGGTCCAAGATGGCACAACCGCTGAACACCGGTGAAGGGTCCGATGGCCCTCCTGACGGCGGAATTCCGGGCGTGGTCCGGCCGTTGCGGCGTCGCTTGCCTGACGAGCGTGCCTCGCTGACGCACAAGTTCTCTGTGGGGGACCACGAGGGTTACCTCACGGTAGGCCTCTACGAGGACAACAAGACACCGGGCGAGATATTCATCCGGATGTCCAAGGAGGGTTCGACGATCAGCGGCCTGATGGACAACTTCGCGACCGCCATCTCATTGGCGCTGCAGTACGGCGTTCCGCTGAAGACGCTGGTCGACAAGTTCCAGCACGTCCGATTCGAGCCCAGCGGCTGGACCCAGAACGAAGACATCCGCTATGCGAAGTCAGTGACGGACTACATCTTCCGCTGGTTGGGAACCAAGTTCATCTCAAGCGACTACACAGTGAGCGACGAGGTCGTGGCCCAATTGGCTGGCAACGGTGTTGCCCCGCCGCCGCAGGTGGGGCAGTTGCCTCAGGCTGCCCAAGCTGTCCTCGGCTTGCACGACGGGCCGCTGTGTGTCGAATGCGGGTCTGTCATGTCGGTGAACGGCTCTTGCCACCGCTGTCCCAACTGCGGCGCAACTTCGGGCTGCAGCTGATTCGGGGGCGGCCCGCTTGACTGGGGCTGGTCCGGAAGGATGGCAGTCCCGGTCTGGCCGACGCGATCCGGTGTCAGGAGTCAGTCAGGCAAGGAGCCGCTTCATGACCCGTCCGCCGACATCGGTCAGTCGGAAGTCCCGGCCTTGGTGCCTGTACGTGAGCTTGGTGTGATCAAGGCCCAGCAGGTGCAAGATCGTTGCCTGCACGTCGTGCACGTCCACGGGATCCTTGGTGACGAAGAAGCCTAGGTCGTCGACTTCTCCGATCGTCTGTCCGCCCTTGATCCCGGCGCCCGCGAACCACATGGGAAAGTTCTCTATGTGATGGTTGCGGCCCGGGAGCTCTTGGATCTCTCCCATCGGCGTGCGGCCGAACTCCCCGCCCCAGATCACGAGCGTGTCGTCCAGCAGCCCGCGTTGCCTGAGATCCGTGACTAGCGCGGCGCAAGCGCGGTCCACTGCGAGCGCGACCTCGTCCAGCTTTCCGGCGAGATTGTTGACGCGGTTCCCGTGGTGGTCCCATCCGGTGTGGTAGAGCTGCACGAAGCGCGTGCCGCGCTCCAGCAGTCGCCGGGCGACGAGGCAGTTGTTGGCGAAGCTGGCCTTTCCCGGCACAGCTCCGTAGAGATCGAGCGTGGACTGGCTCTCCGCAGCCAGGTCCATCAGCTCCGGGGCGCTCGCCTGCATGCGGTAGGCGAGCTCGTAGGCGGCGATGCGCGTCGCGATTTCAGGGTCTCCGACCGCGGCCAGCCTGGCCCGGTTCAGCTCCCGCACGGCGTCCACCCGCGCGCGCTGCTGGCTACGCGAGAAACCCGGCGGCGTCGAAAGGTTCGGGATCGGATCGGTGGTCCGCAGGAATTCCACGCCTTGGTAAGCGGTCGGAAGGAATCCACTGCCCCAGATGTTGGCCCCGCCCATGAGGTTTTGCTCCCCTGACCTAAGCACGACGAAGGCAGGCAGGTCCGACGCCTCACTGCCAAGGCCGTAGGTGATCCAGGAGCCCATTGACGGGCGCCCGTAACGCGTGGAACCGGTGTTGAAGAAGAGCTTGGCGGGGGCGTGATTGAAGTTCTCGGCTCGCAGTGAGTGCACGACAGCCAGATCGTCCACCACGCGGGCCATATGGGGGAAGACCTCGGAGACCCAAGTCCCGGACTTCCCGTGCCGCTGGAAGTCGCGCTGGGGACCGAGCAGCGTCGGTCGCTGCTCGGTGAATCGTTCCATGAACGCGAAGCGCTTCCCGTCCAGAAACGAGTCCGGCGTCGGCTGGCCGTCCATCTCCCGGAGTTTCGGGCGCCAGAGCCAAGTCTCGAACTGGCTGGGCGCACCGGACATGAAGAGGTAGACCACGCGCTTGGCCTTCGCCGGGAAATGGGGGGCCTTGGGCGCGAGCGGATCAGCCGCGGTGTCCGCGGACTCCGCGTGCATCGGTTGCCCGCCCAACAGCCCGCCAAGGGCGATCCCTCCCAAGCCAACGAAGCACTCGCCCAAGAAGTGGCGCCTAGTCGCGTTCAAGCGGACATTCTGCAGAGGGTCCATGGAATCACTCCCGAGTGATGAACTCGTCGAGGTTGATGAGGACGCTGCCCACTGCCGTCCACGCAGCGACCTCGTGGCTGGATGCCCCCGGCGGAACTCCGAGGGTCAGGACTCGGGCGGCACGCTCCGGGTGCGTCCGAAATTCGTCAAGCTGCCCCGCGGCAAGGCTTCGCAGGGTACTCAGTTCGGCGTCGGTGGGTGCCCGTCCCAGGCAGATCCAGAAGGCTCTCGACAACCGCTCGGAGATCTCCGCACCGTTCGTCTCCCACAGCAGGCGCGCGGCGAGTCCTTGGGCGAATTCGTGAAAGCCGCTGTCGTTGAGCAGCGTCAGCGCCTGCAGCGGGGTGGTCGAGCGGTTGCGGCGGGTGGAGACCGTCAGCGCGTCCGGGCTGTCGAAGAGCATCAGCCCGGGGTGCGGGCTCGTCCGCCAGAAGTGGGTGTAGAGGCCGCGCCGGTATCGGTCGGATCCCCTGCTCTCGGGCCACGGCTTCCGAATCATCACCCCCCGGCGGCTGGGCCGGGAAAACGCTGGGTCCGCCGATCTTGGGCGCGAGCAGGCCGCTTGCCGACAGCGCCAGGTCACGCACGATCTCCGATTCCACCCGCAAGCGCGCCTGCCGCCCCAACAGTCTGTTGGCCGGATCTCTGGCGGCTAGGTCTTCCCTGTGGCTCGAAGCCTGCCGGTAGGTTGCCGATGTGACAATCAACCTGTGCAGGTCTTTGAGGCTCCAGCCCGCCTCCACGAAGGCCGCAGCGAGCCAGTCGAGCAGTGCCGGGTGGCTGGGCGGCTCGCCCTGCGTGCCGAAGTCGTTGGACGTGGCAACGATGCCGGCGCCGAAGTAGCGCTGCCATATGCGGTTCACGGTAACCCTCGGCGTGAGCGGGTTGCGGTTGTCGACAAGCCAACGGGCAAGGTGCAGCCGAGTTGGCTCGCTCGCCTCGAGCGGGGGAAGCACCGCAGGGGTTCCCGGCGCCACGCGCTCAGACTTCCGCAGGAAGTCGCCTTGGACTAGGATGTGCGTCGGACGCGCCTCGGCCAATTCCCGCATGACCAGCGTGCTGGGGATCGCCGGCAGCAGCTTCCTCACGGCGGCTATTGCCTTCCGGCGCTCCTGAACGCCGGGATCTTGGGCCAAGAATGCGTTCCGGAGAATCCCCTTCCTGCGCTCCAAGCGCTCTGCGGAGGGGGTCCTCAGAATGGCTTGCAGGCCAGGGGGCAGGCGTGAAACCTCCTCCGGTGAAAGGCCTGCCTCCCATTCGTCTTGTCGTCCGAGCAACTCCTTCTGGTACGCGCGCTGTTCGGCCTCCATGGCCTCGATCTGGGCGTTGAGGGCGTTCTTTCGAACGTATTGCTCCGGGGTGCCGAATTCCAAGACCGGCTCGAAGGCTCGTGCCCGTCCCTCGGCGTCGGAGTATTCTCCGCTCAGTTCATCGATGCTGTTGAAGAATGCGAAGAACCGATAGAACTCTCGCTGGGTAATCGGGTCGAACTTATGGTCGTGGCACCGCGCGCAGCCCAAGGAGAGGCCTAGGAACACGATCCCGGTGACATCGACCCGATCAGTCACTGCCTCGACCCGGTACTGCTCGAAGTCGACGCCACCTTCCAGATTGAGGAGAGTATTGCGGTGAAAGCCGGTCGCAACGATCTGCTGCGGGGTCGCGCCGGGCAGCAGGTCGCCTGCCAGCTGCTCGATCACGAAACGGTCGAACGGCTGGTCTCGGTTCAAGGCATCGATCACCCAGTCGCGGTACATCCAGACCTTGCGCTCCGCGTCGGCGTTGTAGCCGTTCGAGTCGGCATACCGCGCTAGGTCGAGCCAGTGCCGGCCCCATCGCTCGCCGTAGTGGGGCGACGCCAGCAGCCGGTCAACCATGCGCTCGTACGCCCCGGGGCGCCGGTCCGCCACGAAGGCTCGGACTTCCTCCGCGGACGGCAAGAGACCGGTCAGGTCCAGGTGCAACCGCCGAGCCAACGTCTCCCTTGAGGCTGGCGGTGACGGACCCAGCCCCGAGTCGCGCAAGCGGGCGAGCACGAAGCGATCAATGGCGTTGCGGGCCCATTCCGCCCCGGACAGCGGCGGCGTCGGCCTGGCCACAGGCTGGAATGCCCAGTGCACCGCGTCATCGGCGCGACCGCCCGATCCCGCATCCTCGGGCCACGGGGCACCCAGCTCGATCCAGCGCTCGAACGCGCCGATCACGGGAGCGGAGAGCTTTCCGCCAGCCGGCATCTTCAGGGACCCGGTGTGGCGAAGAGCGGCGAGCAGCAGGCTCTTGCCAGGGCGGTCTAGGGAGATTGCCGCGCCGCGAGTGCCGCCTTCGAGCAGGGAGTCCCGGGAAGCCACCGAGAGCCCGCTGGTCCGGAGGCGGTCGTTGTGGCACTGGGAACACTGCGAGTGCAGGGTGGGACGAATGCGGGTCTCGAAGAAACGGATGGACTCAGCGGAAAAAGGCGGGCCGGGCGCGGCATGCGCTGCACCAAGCCCTGCCATCAGGGGCCAAATCCGTAGCCAGATGCGCACGTTTGCTGCCGCCGCGTCCTCCTAAGCCGGATCGGTCGGGTTGAGCGTCCGCCGCCGGCTTGCCGTCAGCCGCCAATCTACCACGGGCCCGTGTCGGTCCGCAGGCTGCTGGACCACCGAGCGCGTGCTCAACGGTCCGATCCGCCGTCCAACTTGGCCGCCGATTCCTCCGCTCTGGCCCCACCCAGTATGAGTTCCACCGCCATGTTCCCCTCGTGGCAGGCGTATTCGTAGAGCACGTATTCGGGGTCGGCCGTGAGCGGCATCTCGATCGTCCAAGGGCGCGTGTATATCCTCGGATCGGTCACGGTGACCTCGTACTGGATGGTATCCTCGCTCACGCGGGTGAACCGCTCGACGACATGGAGTTCCGTCGAGACTGGGATCCCCTTTATCCTTCGAGACGCGGAGTTTGAAGCGATCCAGCCCCGGTCGTTGTAGTTGCGCGTCTCGACCACCAGCGTGTCGCCCTCCCACCGACCGCGGGAGTCTCCCATCCAGAGCCGAATGCTCCCGCTCAAGTGCGGCGTGTCCGACAGCGGGATGATCCTTGCGTCATGGATCATCTCGTACACGATCGCGACGTGCTCCGGTGTTTGGAGGATGCGGTAGGCGTTGTTGTAGCCGGCCGGAAAGATCGAGCCCGGAACACCCCGCGTGATGCAGCGGTCCCACACGCTCATGAACTCATAGGACTCTGTCGAGCGAGCCTTGTACAGGTCGCGGCGGGCCTCCGCCGAAGGGCGCGTCGGGACGCGGCCGTCCGGCGGGTCCACGACCAGAGAGGTCTGGCGGCTGGGGAGGTATCCGGTCCCTGAGTCGAGCCAGACATTGTTGTATCCTCCGACCGACCCGGGAGGGGAGGTCCCGTCCGTCTCGGCTCGTCGGCGGGCAAGATTGGCTGCGATCTGCTGTGCCTCCTGCTCGGAAATGGTTGTCTTCTGCTGTCCGGCTGGACGCTCGAACGGCGTCACCGTCTCGTTCGTCCATACCCCCTGGAGGTCGGGATGGCCCCAAACTGTCCGGGGCGCAGTCCAGTCAGCGGCCGACAGGATGGCCGGCGCGAGCAGGACCAGGCCCCAGCCGAGGACTCCGCGGGATCTACCTGCCGTCATGAAGACCTCCCCTCCTATTCCCCTGCGACTACTGCCTCTCGTCGTACGGCGCGCCTGTGCCCGACGATCCGGCGAACAGCCGGGTCCCGTCCGGCAGTGTGACGTCCCGACCATTGGCCTTGTTGCTCCCGTCTATAGCCCGGTATCCCTCGACAAGCACTTCGACGCCCGGCTTGACGGAGTCCTTGCGCCAGCCGCGCCGCACCAGCGCGCCCGGCGGCCCAGCCTCGACCATCCAGTTCTCCGTCCGACCGTCGTCCGTGGTCACCTCGATGTGCATCCACGCGTGCGGGTTGATCCACTCCATCTTTGTGATCTTCCCCCGAAGCCGGACCGGCTTCTCGGCGTCGAACTCCGACGAGAAGGCGTGGTGGCCGTACAGGTCCGGCAGCAGAAGCAGCACTGCCGCGAGCAGGGAAGACCCGAGGGCCGCCACAATCGACCGCTGCGCGAATATGCGTGTCATCGGCTCGCCCCCGCAGCCTCGCGGTCCCGAGCCCGGGCGCCGCTCAGGATGTTGAACATTCCGTAGTTGCCCTCGTGGCAGGCATACTCGACCAGCTCGTACTGATCCTCGTCCAGATCGAAGGCGAATCGGGCCGACCACGGCCGCACCCACACTGCCGGATCATCGACGGTGAATTCGTAGAGCAGCCTGCTCGGGCCCACCCGCGTGAAGCGCTCCGTGAGAGTCATCTCCGCCGACGACCCCCGAAATGGGCTGCGGCCGTTGAATCGGCTGGACTCGACGACAAGCGATTCGCCGTCCCATCGACCCTGCGGATCACCGAGCCACGTTCGAAGGTTCGGACCCACCCTCTCCCGGGGAGTGGTCGGAATGACCCTTGCCTCGTGGACCATTTCCTTGTGGATGGCCACGAATCCGGGGCCTTGGACGATCTGGAGGCCGTTGTTGTAGATGCCGGGGATCATCATTCCTGGGACTCCCTTGGTGATGCAGCGCACGTACGGTGTCAGATCTTCAGGCCCGGCGGGCGGCTGGCTCGCGCGCCGCTCGCGTTCGAGGAGCGCCTCGCGGGCCCTGCGTTCCCCTTCCTCGGTCAGTGGAGGCAGCCGGCCGTCGGGCGGGTCGAAGATCATCGCCACTTGGGTCGACGGCGTCATCTTGTCGTAGCCCAGTGTGGTGTCGCGCCACTCTCGCTCGTACCCCCAGATGCTTCCCAGAGTGCCCCGCTCCCGCCGCGCGGCCGCCTGCTCGGGCGTGAGGGCCTCAACGCCGGCCAGAGCCACAGGTCTCTCTAGCGGGATGCCGTGCGCCGCGTTCCCCGTCCATATTCCCTGCAAGTCCGGCTCGCCCCAAGGTGTCCGGGATGTTAGGTAGGATTCGGCCGCAGCGTCGCCGTCGTACGCTCGGTCGTGCCTAGCTTCGGCGGCCTCAACTCCGGCGAAGCCGGGCTCGACAACTGCCACCGTGACATTGTCAGGGCCGTCCGCAAAGACACGCTTGGCGGAGCTGCGCGCGTTCGCCGGCACTGTGGGGGCGCCCAGCATGTCCACTCCGGCCTCCCGGAGCCGCTCGACCGACCGATCCAGGCTGGGCACTTCGAACGCGATGTGCGCGATCGCACGGGAACTGGTGGGGGCGGGTTGCGCACCGGAGTGCGACGAAGCCAACAGCCATCCGCTGCCGAACTGCAGGCCGGACACGCCGCCCGGGAACTGCTCTGGTCGGCCGCCGAACGCCACTTGGTACCAGCGCAGCGTGGACTGCGGATCGCTGGCGCTGAGGTGGAGGTGATGGAAGCCCAACCTCTTGGTGTCCTCGACCAGTTCGATGCGCGTGCCCCACGGGTCGAACAGGAATCCGTGGCGGTTCAGGCCCGGTATCGGACGGTGCGTGGATCCGTCGTCGAAGCGCTGCAGACGAACGCCCGAACCCCGTACGCCCACCGCCTCCAACTCGGCCATCTTCGCCGCCACGTCCGGGTAGGAGAACGCGATGCGATCGACTCCTGTGCCTTGCGAGCTGCCCATTGTGGGCTGGGAGACAAAGATCAGCCTGATCCCATTGCAGGCAGCGGTGTCCCTCTGGTGCGCGACCGGCTCGCAGTCCAGGTGCCGTTCGTACCATCGCACGGCCTCGGTCGGGCTGGCGGCGGTGATCTGGACGTGGTGGAGATCCGCTCCCGCACTCGTCCCCGCCGCGGCCAATGCGGCCAGCAGGATCAGGCCGGGCGAGCGGATTGTGGACATGCAGAGCGCTCCCGAAGTCCCGGGATCATCGCGTCGGTCTTCTGCGCAGGTGGCCATACATCAAGTCCTCGGCGAACTCGACACATTTGAACTCGAGCACGCGCACATTCGGCTCAAGGCGCCGGTACAGCGGCATCCGAATCGTCCACGGGCGCACAAAGACTGTTGGATCTGTCAGGGTCGCCTCGTACTGTAGCGCGTTTCGGCCCAGGGGTGTGTACCGCTCTTCCACGCGCAGGGCCGCACTGGCATAGTTCCCAGCACGGTCGAGCCAGGCCTGCCCATTGAAGCCCTCCGCAACGACCACCAGCGTGTCTCCGTCCCAGCGGCCGTGCGAGCGGCCCATCCAGCTGTCGATGGGTGGGGGTTCTGGGTCCTCCTTGTCCATGTGGATGGTCCGGTTCGCTTCTGCGAAGCCGTAGACGATCATGATCTTCGAGTCCCCTTGAATGATCTGGAAGGGATACGGCAAGTATGTGGCGCGGGGGACCCCGGGCAGGAAGCATTTTGCTTCGGGGTCCGCAGTCATCCGGTCTTTGAAGTTCGCCTCTTGCTGCTCCCGGGCCGCCGCCGCATAGGGGATCTCGCCTCCCACCACCACGCCCTGTCCGGGCGGTACGGCCCCGATCGCGCCAAGGTCGGGATGGCCGGGTGCCGCAGCGTGGTCCTCAAGATTCCAGTGGGCCGTGCCGATTGCCTGCCAAACCCCGTTGAGGTCCGGATGGCCGTCGAAGAACCGCGGTAGACCCGGCTCGTGGGACGGCAGGGGCGCGGCAGACACGAGTGCGGCCACCGCCACCGCCCGGGCGATTGCGGGACGTGCAAGTCGGAATCTTGAGGGAGGAGACGCCATGTCGCACTAGATTCTAATCCGACTCTGCTCTTGGGCACGGGCGCCAGGCCGGGTCTTGCGGTACGCGTGCAGGTCGGCCAGTTTGCCTGTAGCCTGTCTAGGTCATGGCGATCTGGCCGGGCCCGGCTGTGCTCGCGTCCCTGAAATGGCTTCTGGACCGGACGGTTCCGCTCAGGAACTGAAGCGCCGCTTGCGCGCCTCGTCAAGGGCAACTGCGAGGATGATGATCGCGCCAATGATTACCTGCTGCCAGTATGGCGTGATCCCAAGCAGGTCGCTGCCGTTCGACAGCAGGCCCATGATGAATGCTCCGATCAGCGTCCCGATCACCGTTCCCTCGCCACCCGCCAAGCTGCCTCCGCCAATTACCACCGCCGCTATCACCTGGAGTTCGTAAGTCACGCCCGCCGTCGGCTGGCCCGTCATCAGGCGCGAAGTCTCGATCATTCCGGCCAGACCGGTCATAAGGCCGCAGATGGCATAGATCGCCACCTTGTAGCGCCCCACTGGGATTCCGGCGTAGACCGCGGCTGCCTCGTTGCTGCCAATCGCGTAGGTGTATCGGCCCAACCGGGTCGAGTGCAGCACGAAGTGCGAGATCACGACGCACACCGCCAGCACGAGCAGGACGAAGGGGGCCGGGCCGATCGTGCCCTCGCCCAGAAAACCGTGCTCCTTTGGAAGGCCCACGACAGGAAGGCCGCCCGAAATCACCAGGGTCAGGCCCCTGATGATGCCGAGCGTCCCGAGCGTCACGATGAATGGCGGAATCCGCAGCCTGTAGATCATCAAGCCATTGGCCGCTCCCCATGCAGTGCCGGCAACCATGCCGGTCAGGATTCCCAGTTGCACCGAGCCGGTGGCAACCATGGTCATCGTCCCGACCACTCCGGAGAACGCCATCATCGACCCGACCGAGAGGTCGATGCCTCCCGATACGATCACCAGCGTCATGCCCAGCGCCATGATGTTGATCACAGCCGTCTGCCGGATGACGCTGGAAATGTTGGTGCCCGTCAGGAAGTAAGGCGAGGCGACGGACAGGATCAGGAACAGCCCGGCAAGGGTGAGGAAGGGCAGGAACTTCTGTACGACAGCCGACTTCACCAGCATGCGCGGAGCCCCTGATTCAATGGCTCGCCGACCGACGGGCACGGTCGCGAGAGGTGTCCGGATGACTCTGCCAGCGACGCTCCTTGCGGCGGCTCGGCAGCTCCATGGCTCGCCGTTCCGTCAAGCGTGGACGGTGCGGCAATCCGACCGCCCTAGCGCGGTCCGGGCCGTTGGACGGAAGCTGTCCGGCACAGATTGGAGCGTACCACAGCCCGGCCGTAGCTTCTGCTTACCCGGCGCGGGTCAGGCGCGCCGCCAAGCGCGTGTCTCCCCCGACGTCCGTAAGGCGGAAGTCGCGGCCGGAGTGCCGGTAGGTCAGCCGCTCGTGGTCAAGGCCCAACAGGGCTAGGATCGACGCGTGGAGATCGTTCAGGTGCACGCGGTCCTGCACAGCGCGCAGACCCAGCTCGTCCGTTCCGCCGATCGTCTGGCCACCTGACACGCCCCCGCCGGCCATCCACAGCGTGAAGCCGTACGGGTTGTGGTCCCGGCCCTCCGTCCTGCCCTTGCCGCCGTCCGAGGTGGGTGTGCGGCCGAACTCGCCGCCCCAGATCACGAGGG
>JAJDWM010000459.1 GCA_022825595.1 Bryobacterales bacterium
TAGAATTCGATGGAAAGGGCGGGTATATCGTGTGCAAACCAACGTCTTGGTCGTGCTCGCAGACTGGCCACATCGACAAGACATTGCAGCAGCTGGATCCGCTGCCAAGCGAGGAACTACCGGAGAGCGATGCGTCCGGACACCTCGGAGTCGCGGCGGCCAAGCGAGGTAGCGATCCCCCTAGATCCAGGATCAGGGCAGGTCTAGAGCCGGGTTGCGGTCGAAGAAGTCGAATGGACGGAGTTCGAAGCCGTGCCACACGGTCGGCATCACCGGCCAGTCCTCAGAACGAGGCAGGTGATGCATGCCGATGGTGTGCCAAACGACGATGTCGGTGTCGCGGATGTCCCGGTCGGCTGCCGTCCACGCGGGGAGTCCTAGCCCGGGCTCGCTCAAGGTGGGGTGTTCACCGGCGGCATATCGCTCCGCGTCTCGTTGGGGAGTCACCCAGAGGTGGTGGTCAATGAAGCCGGCACGTCGTCGAGGGTAATCGTCTTCCGACAGCAGCGTGTTGGCGTTGCGCCCAGGAACCAACTGATAGCTCGTGGCATAGCCGGAGGAGTTGCGTCGGTCGGTGCTTTGGATGCGCCACATGGCCGGACGCTTGAGGTTGATGTCAAGTCGCGCGTCGTGCTCGCTAGCCGGAACCTGCTCGTCCCGGATCCACAAGCTGCGACGGGGATGGTCCGCAGCCAGTCGTTTTGTCACCAACCTATCGACCACGAATCGGTTTGCGGTGCCATCTATGTCCAAGTCGAGACGGTAGCTGAAGTAGTGGTCATGGTTGACCGCCACGATATTGCGGTCCACGAACCGCCCGTAGGCGTCGGCCTTCGGTTTCGCGTGCAATGCGTTCTTGTCCTCGACTGCCTTCACTTCCAAGATCCCCGTTGTGCCCACGCGAACTTCGATGGAGCCGTCCTGGCGGAAGATCCAGTCGAGCAGGTAGTCGTAGTTGCCGACCACCGCGCCAACTCGCACGACGAGGTCCCGGCTCTTCCGGCTGTCCGGCATTTCGGCAGCCCAGTGGCGCCACGCGGGATCGCCCGTCTCCCGTTCGTAGACGCAGATCGTGTCGGGCAGGGTGCTCGGACGTCCCTTGTCGTTGCTGATGACGGTGTCGACGTACGTGGCGTAATCGGGACAGTCACGGCCGCGGAGCAGCGCCTTTGCAAAGCCGCCGGCCATGAATTCCCCAACGTCGATGAAATTGCGCCGGTACCAGCCGAACGACGGGTCCATGTAAGGGACGAACAACTCAGACAAGTACCCCTGGTACATGACCGATCGCTCCGGGGCACCCGGTTCCTCTTGATACCTCACTAGTGATAGGACTGCGCCAACACGCTGATCGGGCCGTAGGTGGAAGCGCCAATTCTGCCAACGCACCTGGAACCCGTCGATCTCGAATCCTGGACCGAGAGGCTGGCGCGTATCGATCGGGCCCGGAACGGCCCGCGGGCGTTCGAGCGTCGTGCGATCGTAGTCGCCGTCAGTTCCGGTGAGCGCCACAGGCCCGTCGTCTACGACCCGCAGGACCTTCTCGGAGTCGAGATCGACGACCGCCGACAGCCCCTCGACCTGTCGGGTCCACGCGTTGCGAACTCCCCGGGGCTCTGAGCAGCGGACGTTGCCGATGCGGCGCCCGCGTTCTTCCTCGGTCCCGAAGTAGCCCGGCGGCCCAGTGCTGCAATCCAGGAAGGTGGTGTCGGTGATCCCTCGATCCTTAAGCGCTGCAAGAAAGTCGGGATGCTCCAAGACGCTATCAATGACAGCCTTGTAGTCGTCTCCAGACCAGTTCGGTTGAGCATCCGTGAGTGGTGACCAAGATGTGACCCTGCCTGCTGTCAGGTCCACGATCGCCTCGAACGCGTCATTGCCTCGACGCACCAGGGCGTAGCCCTTGCGAGGCACAGCCGTGCCCGGGCGCCAAGCCAGCACCTCGCTCTTCGGGGGCTCGTGCAGGGTCAGCTGAGAGAAGCGAGTCTTTCTGTCCATGTGCCCGGCATCCCGGGCGATTTCGAGAACTTTCCAAATCTCCTGATAGCTGAGGGGGTCGAGGGGATGATCGACCGATTGCCCCAGCGGGGCGGCCAAGAGGACGAGGAAGAGAATTGCATAGAAGGGCGACATGGTCAGATTCTTCGCTCAGGCTTGTAAGCGAATGACGGCGTCTCACATGCTGGCACAGTTCGATTATGCCCCCTCTTTTTGGGCGGGCTCCACTCTTGTCCCTTCTCCCAACGAGGGTGCCACCGTGCGACACCTCTGTGCAGTCCCCCTGCTAGAGCCGATTGTCCGTGTTGTACTGCCGAGAACCTTGAGGCATCGGCTCAAAGTGCTGGCCCCGGGCCGCTTTCCGACGTGGGCGATCTCTGATCAGCAATCCACGCGCGGTGTGCAGTCCCGCTCCTAATGCTCAACTCTGCCGCCGGTTTGTCCGCCTTCACCGCTCGTCAGCCGGGCTACGCTGAGTGTGGAACGGAAGGCGATGGTTCGAGTGTCGGTTAGGTCGTTTAACGCGC
>JAJDWM010000414.1 GCA_022825595.1 Bryobacterales bacterium
CGCCCCGTGGTCTCAGGCCGCGATAGTCCTCTAGGCTCAGTGCTACTTGGTTTTTCTCTGCCAATGGCAGCGCCCGGTAGGCTCGCAGCGCATCGAGCGGCTCTAGGTCGTCTAGGGCAATCTGCTCCCCCTCGGCCGTGGTGGCGACCGCGCCCTCCTTCCAAGGGAGATTTACCGAACCGCCGGGACCAGGGCGGGTGAATTCCAGCGGCGTATCGTCGTGCCCGGCGCGCGTCGCAATGCGGGCCTGTGCCATCCCTGCGAGACCCAGGCTCTCCTCGAGCCAGCGGATCTTGCCCCACACGCCCCAGTTGTCCCCCAGATCGTAGACATTGGAGATGTATTGGGCTTCGGGCACAAACCCCGTCCCGAATACCCTAAATTCGGCGATTTCAAAGCCGATGGACGTCTGCGACCGCAGGCGCAGGAAGCGCAGGTACTGGGGAGGAATCCGCAGGTCGACCACGGGCTGGTCGTTTTGCAATTCCAGCTTGAAGCTGGTCATCACCGGCCTGCCGGACTCGTCTCTGTCATTCTCGCTGCCGTTGTTGACCAGAAGCTCGTACGCGCGCAGATAGTCGTTTTGGAAAGGAAAATTGGGTGCCGCGAAACCTGGGGCGTTGCGCGGAAAGAACTGGATTCGGTTCACCCCGAAGCGCGCGCCCAAGTCAAAGTCGAGCATGGCCCCGAAGGCGAGGACCTGTGGCCCCTCGGCCTCGCTCTTTCGAGTGAAAGCCGTCTCGAGATCGCCGTCCACCATCAGGAGCAGGTCTTCGGCGAGGCCGAGCGTCAAGAGATTCGGCGAGGTCAGCGTGGCTCCGGCCGCGATATTGCTGGTGGAGTCGGCTCGCTGGGGGAAGACCCAGCCCGGTTTGCCGGGAAAGTCGAAGTCCACCACATCGCCTGGGGTGTTGGTGATCGCGGCCTCGTCAATGCTGATCTGCGCCGCGGCCGGGATCTCTCCACCGCCGCTGTTCCAGGGTTGGCCGCTGGTGCCGCCCAGCACTCGGCTGTCGGCAGCCAGATCTTGGGCCACTAGGCAGAATGTCCCAAGCATGACCAAGCTGGTTCTGATCCACTGCATTCTCACTCGATAGACCCTGGCATCAGTACGCTACGTGGACCACGCGGTGCACCTTGCGGCTCGATATGTCTGTGTCCACCTCGATTTCCAACAGGTAGATCCCGGGTGGCACCAGTCGGCCGCTCTGGTCGTGGCCCGACCAGCGGACCGCGTACGATCCGCTCGCGAGGGGACGCCGCTCCTCCCACGTCCGCACCAGACCGCCGCCCAGATCGTAGAGGCGGGTCTTCACCGCGCGCTGCCCGGTGAGTCGGAGCACCGAGAACTCGAACCGCGCTTCGTCGTTGATCCCATCGCCGTTCGGGGTCAGGATCGGAGCAGTGATCGTCAACGGGCCCATCACCCGTTTGTCTGCCAACGGCCCGCGCAACAGCATCCCCTGACTCGAAGCCAAGGCGGTCGCATCGCCGGGATCGACCCGTTGCCACCGATTGGCCTCGGACGAAGTTCCCAATTCTGCCTGCAGGACAGCACCGGGGCGGAACAGAGTCGTGATGAACCGCACTTCGATCAGATCGACCTCGGGGCCCACCGCCGAATCTAGGCGCACCCACAGCGAATCCGATCCGGTCGGGACCTGCTCCAGATCGGCTGGTCCCAACTCGGCTACCGGGCCGGCGTCCCACTGTGACTCCCGGCCCATGCGGAGGAGTTGCAGATCCAGGTCCACTCCGGGAGCGTACAGGCGAATCTGGTCCATTCCCGGGCCGTTCCGCAGGAACCGAGCTTTGACGAACAGGGACAGGGTGTCGGTGGCACCCAACTCGGATACCAGACCCGGCTCGAGCTCGCCTAGGGCCTGCTGAGCCAGAGGATCGAGGAAGTTCAGCCGAATCGACCGCAGGGAAGCCGCCTGTTGCGGATCACTGGTCTTCAGCCAGGCCTGGAGCATGAGGTACGCTCGCGGGCTCGGCGAGGTGATGGGGGACCCTGAGAGGTCGTATTCCTCGCTCCAGTCGCTCCAGTCACCCCCGGCCACCTGCTCGGTCACGATCTCGATATCCTTCTTGGCGAATTTGTTCAGCTTGTTGTACTGCTCTTCCGTTATCTCGCTACCGTCCTTCTTGAAGTAGCGGAGGACGTCGGCGAGTTGGTTGCCGGTCCGGCTGCGCAGCGCAATGGAGGTTCCCGAGGGCGCGTCCCCCTCCCACGCGATCGAACTCAGCGTCCGGGCGCCGTCCAGCGTGATCAGGGGCGATGTGAGTGAGACGCGAGGCTGGTATCCCTCGCCGTAGAACTGGATCTCCCGCGTGTCTGCGTTGCCTCCCGCCATGCCGCCGGAATAGGGAATCCTGATGTAGCGGGTGACCGTGGGTTCGAACGCGTTGGCGTGGTAATCCATGCCGCCGTCGCCCCCGAGCGCCTGGCTGGTCCAGGCCAGTGTGCCCTCAGGGGTCAAACTGCCGTTTGAGGTCTGGATTTCGTATTGGGTGATGGGTCCCCAGTACCCCGCGTTCAGGAAGAACATTTGCACTCGATCCACCCAGAAAAAGGTGCCTAGGTCGAAGAAGAAGAAGCGCAGGGCGGGCGTGCGGACAGTGGTCCCGACCGTCGTTTCGTACAGGCCGTCCACCAAGCTGGTGACTACGGTGGTATCAATCTCTATCTTTTGCGCCACTCCCCGGCGGGCGACCAACCCCAAGGCGATGTTCTCGCCTATTGTCCGCACTTCCATCTCGGCCAGACGAGGACGCTCGCGGCGGAAGTAGCGGATCTCACCACGCGATCCCGCGTCGATCGCCTCGTAGATCTCCGGCTCGACCCGGATGCTCCCATCGGCCACCTTCTTATAGTAGTCCACCGTCCCTCGACGGGCGGGCTCCAAGGCGTCGTAGACCTCGCGGGATACTTCGGCACCTCGCACCGAGTCACTTTCCGTCACCACGAGCTGGACGTAGCGGATCTGGTCTCCCCGCCAGTGCGGATCGCGGGCGTCTCCCGACGGCTCCAGCTCGACGTCAAAGACGCGTTGGCTCTTATTCGCGGCCGGACTCGCGTAGACGACGGCGTAGCCTTTGACGTCCCTCAGGCCCTGCTCGGGACGGTCGCCATCCGAGGTCAGCAGGGTATACTGGAGAAAGGGATCGCCAAGATCCTCATCCACAAAGGTCAGGAGGATGCGAGTCGCGGTCACGATCCGTCCCAGATCCAGTTCGAACCACCAGTCGCGCAGTGGCTGGTCCGGGTCGGGCTGCCAGTACGAGGTCAAATCGCCGTCGAGAAGGTTGGCTGCCCCGGCCGCATTGGTGCCGGCACGCACCGCATCCAGCAAGTCGACGTCTTCAGCCTTGACTCCTTTGGGTGGGTTCCGTTTCAGGTGCTCGACAAGGTCCTGGGTCGCGTCTATATCCTTGGCGACAAAGTTCGGTCGGGCCGCGTTCGCCGGGGCGAAGAACTCCACCGTGCCGACGGGGAACCCCCAAGTTTTCAGGTGGCGGCCCTCCACCACGATCTGGTTGCCGCGGATGACGTACCCCTGGCCCCAGACCGCACTGCCACACAGGAGCCAGAGAGCCAGCGCCGTGCTGATCTTGCCGTTCATGTTGCCACGCCTCTTTAGCATCTGGGAGCCGTTGACCAAATTCCTGTGGGCGTTCAATACGCCACCGCGATCAGGCGGGTTCCGCTATCGCGACCCCCTTCGCGATCGACCGCGACTCGGCATACGTAGAGCCCCGGCGGCACTAGCTGGCCGTCGC
>JAJDWM010000086.1 GCA_022825595.1 Bryobacterales bacterium
GGGCGACACCGCGCAATCAACCGGACAACGTTGCCGCTGTCCTAAGAAACAGTTGGGTGATGCTGCCACGGTTCTCGAGAGACAGGCGGATCTGAGTGCATGGTGGCCGGTTGACCGGGCCGGTAGACCGCACCGCCGACCGCGGAGCCGCTGGTATACTTCCAATCAGCGGGCTGGGGCCCGCGGAAGGCCACTGGTCTTGGGCAGGACGGCGGAAATGCGACCGATTCCTGAGAGCGTCTCGAAGACGTTCTATATCGAGACCTTCGGCTGTCAGATGAACGTCCACGACAGCGAGAAGGTGCGTGGGCTGCTCGAACAGCGCGGCTACAGCCGCGTCAAGTCTGCTGACGAAGCCGGCCTCGTACTCTACAACACCTGTAGCATCCGCGACAAGGCTGAGCGCAAGGTGTTCGCGCGCCTCTCCCAGATCAAGCGACGGTCAGCGGGCAAGACTGTAGGCGTCCTCGGTTGCGTAGCCCAGCACAACGGGGCCGAGATCTTCGAGCGCGCCCCGCACGTGGACTTCGTCTGCGGTTCGGCAAGCTACAACGCTCTCCCCGGCATCCTTGACCGCGTCGAGGCAGGCGAGTCTAGGGTGGCCGGGCTGGAGCTCGACACCGACGAGACGTTCGACGTGCCGAGAGTCGATCGCGTCCGGGCCTACACCGCCTACATCACGATCATTGAGGGCTGCGACAAGGCTTGTACGTATTGCGTCGTTCCGTTCACTCGCGGCCCGGAGCGCAGCCGGTCCAGCGCGTCGGTAATGCGCGAGGCTGCCCACCTGCAAGAGCTGGGCTACACCGAGATCACGCTGCTGGGCCAGACTGTGAACAGCTATTCCGACCCGTCGCCTGCCGGCTGGTCCTTCGCCCGCTTGCTCGACGAGATCGGTCGGCTTCCCCGCATTCGCCGGGTGCGGTTCACCACCTCGCACCCGTCCGACTTCACGCCTGACATCGTCGAAGCGATTGACCGCAACGAGTCCCTCTGCGACTGGGTGCACCTCCCCGTGCAATCCGGCTCGACAAGCGTTCTTCGGGCCATGCGCCGCACCTACAGCCGCGACGACTACATGCGCTGTGTGGCAATGATCAAGGCCGCCGCCCGAAGAATCGAGCTGAGCACGGACATCATCGTCGGCTTTCCGGGCGAAACAGAAAGCGATTTTCAGCAGACGTTGGGCCTGTTGGACGAGGTTGAGTACGCCTCGGTGTTCTCGTTCAAGTACTCCGCGCGCAAGGGCACTGTGGCCGCGGGCATGCCGCAGATTCCGGAGGCGGTCAAGGGCCGACGCCTGATCGAGCTGCAGCAGCGCCAGCGGGAGATCCAGATCCGCAGGAATGCCGAATTGATCGGTCGCACGGAAGAGGTCCTGGTGGAGGGCTGGAGAAAACGCTTCGGCCAGTGGATCGGGCGGACCACGCAGAACCGGGTCCTGAACTTTGCTGATCCCGAAGGCCTCGCAACGGGTCGCGATCTCCGCGGGACCTACTGCCAGGCTCGCGTCACGGCCGCCGGGCCCAACTCGCTTGTCGGAGAGCTGGCCAGCCCGTCCGCCCGAGCCGCGTTCCAAGGGCTGCGTGTCTTGCAATGAGGGAGGAGCCGATGCAGGAAATCGAGATGAGGATCTGTGGTCTGATGATGGATCCCATCACCAACATGCCGATCGTGGTCCTCAAGGACCTGGCCAATGAGACGGTCCTGCCCATATGGATCGGCGTCTACGAAGCGAATGCAATCGCCTTGGAGATCGAAAAGGCTTCGACCCCAAGGCCCATGACTCACGACCTCGTCCGCAACATCCTGCACACATTCCAGGCCGAGTTGCGCAGGATCGTTGTCACGGAGCTGCGCGACGATACCTTCTTCGCAGTGCTTTGGGTGGAGCGCGAGGGAAAGCTGTTCGGAATCGACTCCAGGCCCAGCGACGCCCTTGCACTGGCGCTGCGCATGGACTGTGGCATTTGGGTGACGGACAACGTGATCCAATCCTCTAAGGTCTCGCCAACCCTAAAGGAGCGCACGAGCAGCGAAGACCTACGGCGCTGGCTGGAGAACCTCGGCGAAGAGGACTTGGGCCAGTACAAGATGTGAGAAAGCGCCGAGCCGCTCCGGAGGGCGGCCCGCTGCTGTCGTAAGTCGGGGCCGGCCCTTCCGTCCTGCCCCGAGAGATCAGCTCAAGCTACCGGACCGCGGTGCTCCCCTAGCGACTCTGCCCTTTGCTTGCCGTCCCGCATCGCTTCGCTGAGCTCCGTGCCCTCTAGGGGCCTGTAGGAGTTGACGGTCTCGACGGCCTTGTCCAGCTCCGCAACCGACTTGAGGCCCATGATGGCGACCGAGAGCCCGGGAATGCCCAGCGCGTAGCGTACCGCGCGCGTGTAGTGGGGCTCGTCCGACAGGATCGCACCATCATCCTGCGCTCCGCCCAGAACCTTCATCGCCACTACGCCGATGCCGAGATCGGCGGCCTCGCGGAAGAGGATCTCCTCGAAGTTGTATATGTGGCGGTCGATGCAGTTCACAGCGGCCATCACCACTTCGACCCGGCCGGAGCGGAGGATCGGCAGCGAACGCTTCGGCCGGAGGTGACAGGTCATGCCGACATGCCGGACTAGGCCCCTGCGCTTCATCGCCTCCAAACCGGCCAGCGCGCCGTCATCGCCCAGCAGGATGTCGAGGCTCGGAAATCGATCCGTACGTCCGACGTTGTGCACGTGCACCAAGTCGAAGTACTCGGCCTGCGTCTTCTGCAGACTGTCCTGGACCTGCCAGATCGCATCCTGCCTGGACGTGGCCTCGACCTTGGTGACCAGCACGAACTTTTCCCTCTTGCCCTTGAGCGCCAGCCCCAGGCGGCGTTCGGACTGGGCGTAGATCGGGGCCGTGTCGAGATAGTTGACGCCGTGGTCGGCCGCCTTGGCAATGACGTTGTTCACCTCCGCTTGGCTAACCCCCTCACGTCCGAGCGGCGACGTCCCGATGCCCAGCAGCCCCACTTCAATCCCGGTCTTGCCCAGCATGCGGCTCGGCACGGGCTCGCCGCGTGCCGGGGCTGCCGCGGCCAGCGCTCCGGCCATCGCGGCCGTCTTTCCGAGGTCGCGGCGCGTGATTCTTTGCATGGCGTTCCTCCAGCACCAGTGTAGTTCAGCGGGTCGCGTCGCGGACCGCAGCATCCGGGGCGGTACTAGAATGGAACCTTGGATGCAACGGTCTGCCGGCGCATCCGTCATAACCCCTGTGGAGAGTGTGCAAGGCAGTCCGGAGCCGCCCTTCGAGGTTCCCGCTGGGTCGGCCGGTCGGTCCGCGATCAACGTCCGCGACTGGCTGCGGGACTTGGCCCTGTCACTGTTTATCGCGGGCGTGGTGATCGTCTTCCTTTACCAGCCGGTGAGGGTTGAGGGAACCAGCATGCTCCCGCGCTTGGCCGACGAGCAGCGCATCTTCGTCAACAAGTTCATCTACCGGATCGACCGGATCGAGCGTGGCGATGTTGTCGTTTTCAAACTTCCCGCCGATCCGACCCGTTCGTACATCAAGCGAGTGATCGGCCTCCCGGGCGAGTCCGTCGAGATTCGGAGCGGTGCGGTCTTCGTGGACGGTCGCCCGCTCAGCGAGGACTACATTCCGGACCACTACAGGGATCTGGCGAGCCACGCACCGGTGAAAGTGCCGGAGGACGAGTACTTTGTGCTTGGCGACCATCGCAGCACTTCGAAGGACAGCCGAGTCTGGGGCACGGTGGATGCACCTTCCATAACTGGCAAGGCCGTCTTTGCCTACTGGCCTCCCGAGAGGTTCGGCACGGTCCGCTAGGCCCGCCGCACGGATCATGATCGCTTCCGCCACGCTCGCGCTTGAGGACGGCCGCTGCTTCCGGGGCCGCGCCGGAGGGGCCCGAGCCGAGGCCGCCGGGGAGGTGGTCTTCAACACCGGGCTCACCGGCTACCAGGAGATCTTTACTGACCCCTCCTACAGCGGCCAGATTGTGGTCCTCACGTACCCCCACATCGGCAATTACGGCACGAATCCGGACGACAGCGAGTCGCCACGGCCCTTCATCGAGGCCTTGGTCACCCGCGAGTTCTCGGACGTGGCCAGCAACTGGCGTTCCAAACGGACTGCCGACCAGTTCCTCGCAAGCCGGGGCATACCGGTAATCACGGACATCGACACTCGGGCGCTCGTGCGGCACATCCGCCGGCATGGCGCTCTCCGGGGGGTCGTCTCGACGCTGGGCACGCCATCGGACGAACTCGTAAGAATGGCCCGCTCGTCACCCCCGATGACCGGTCGCGACCTCGCCAGCGCAGTCTCCACAGCCAGCCCGTACGAATGGAGCGAGGGGCCGCCGGACTGCCTTCCCTCTGCGCTGCCGTCTTCCCGGGACGAGGCCCGGTTCCACGTCGTGGCCTACGATTTCGGCATCAAGCGCAATATCCTGCGCGAACTTGTAGCGGTGGGAGCGCACGTGACGGTGGTTCCGTGCTCGACGACGGCTGAGGATGCCCTGTCCCTGCGGCCGGACGGCGTGTTCATCTCGAACGGGCCCGGCGATCCCGAACCGCTGCACGGCCCGGCATCCGAGATCCGCAAGCTCGTTGGCCGCGTCCCGGTCTTCGGCATCTGTCTCGGGCTGCAGCTGCTCGGCCAAGCGCTCGGGGGCAGGACCTACAAGCTCAAGTTCGGACACCACGGCTGCAACCATCCCGTTCTGAACCTGACCACCAACAAGGTGGAGATCACGTCCCAGAATCACGGCTTCGCGCTGGACCCCGACTCGCTGGCGGCGGCGGAAACCGAGCTGACCCACATCAACCTCAACGACCGGACTGTCGAGGGATTCCGAAGCCTGAAGGATCCGCTCTTTTGCGTCCAGTACCATCCTGAGGCCGCGCCTGGCCCCCACGACTCCCGTTACCTGTTTGAGGAGTTCCGCCAACTGATGGCGGCCGCGCGATGATGCTCCCGACGCCCGCAGGGAAGCGAGACCATGCCGAAGCGGACTGACATCGAGAAGATCATGATCGTGGGCTCCGGCCCCATCGTGATCGGGCAAGCCTGCGAGTTCGACTATTCCGGGACGCAAGCGTGCAAGGCCCTCCGCGATGAGGGCTACCAGACCGTTCTGGTGAACTCGAATCCGGCCACGATCATGACCGACCCCGAACTGGCGGAACGTACGTATGTCGAGCCGCTGTCCGTGCCCTACCTGCGGTCGATCATCGAGCGCGAGCGCCCCCAGGCACTGCTCTCGACCGTTGGTGGGCAGACGGGTCTCAATGCCTCCGTGGCGCTAGCCGAGCAGGGAGTTTTGGGGGAGTTCGGAGTAGAGCTCATCGGAGCAAACCTCGACGCAATCCGCCGGGCGGAGGATCGCCAAGCCTTCAAGGCCGCCATGGTCGAGATCGGGCTGGAGGTCCCGCGCTCCCGGCTGGTCTCGGATCTTGAGGCCGGCCTCGACTTCGCCCGCGAGGTGGGTTACCCGGTCGTCCTGCGGCCCAGTTTCACCCTCGGCGGCACCGGGGGCGGCCTTGCCTACAACTCCGCCGAGATGCGCTCGCTGCTGCGGCGGGGGCTTGAACTGTCCCCGGTCCACGAGGTGCTGGTAGAGGAGAGTGTGCTCGGCTGGAAGGAATACGAGATGGAGGTGATGCGCGATCTCGCGGACAACGCCATCATCATCTGTTCGATCGAGAACTTCGACATGATGGGCGTGCACACAGGGGACTCGATCACCGTCGCGCCGGCACAGACACTCACCGATCGCGAATACCAGCTCATGCGCGACGCCTCTCTCGCTTGCCTGCGCAAGATCGGCGTAGACACGGGTGGCTCGAACGTCCAGTTCGCGGTCCACCCGCGGACGGGGCGCATGCTCATCATTGAGATGAACCCGCGGGTGTCGCGCAGTTCGGCTCTCGCCTCCAAGGCGACAGGGTTTCCTATCGCCAAGATCGCTGCCAAGCTCGCAGTGGGAATGCGGCTGGACGAGATTCCCAACGACATCACCCAGAAGACGCCCGCCAGCTTCGAGCCCAGCATCGACTACGTGGTGGTCAAGGTACCGAAGTGGCAGTTCGAGAAGTTCCCCGGCAGCGAGCCTGTCTTGGGCGTGCAGATGAAGTCCATCGGCGAAGTGATGGCCATCGGCTCGACATTCAAGCACGCTCTCTGGAAGGCCATCCGGTCGCTTGAGACGGGCCGCAAGGCCGGGACGGACGTCTACAGTCCCGAACTGATCCCCAAGCGGCTGATCACGCCGAACCCCGACCGTCTGAACTACATCCGGTTTGCGCTCGGAGAGGGACTGACGGTGGAGGATGTGTGCGAAATGACCGGCATAGACCCTTGGTTCATCTCGCAGATCAAGGCGGTCGTGGACTATCAGGGGGAGCTTGGACGGGCGAGGCTGGCAGAGATCACGCAGGACCAGATGCTGATGGCCAAGCGGTTTGGCCTGTCCGACAACCGGCTGGCGCGCCTGTGGGGAGAGACCGAGACCGCCGTGCGGAACCGGCGGAAGGAGCTCGGCATCAGGCCGGTGTTCAAGCGCGTCGACACGTGCGCCGCGGAGTTCGAGAGCTACACCCCGTACCTGTACTCCGTGTACGAGGA